>NZ_JAGFPF010000170.1:0-3133 GCF_025962695.1 Candidatus Symbiopectobacterium sp. NZEC135
TATTTAAATGTTGTAAAAGCATTTTTAGTGAACTTACAACAAAACCCTCCCAATTTGCATAAATCATAGGTACGCACATACGCCCCCATAATATACTTTCTACCTGATGAGGGTTGACTCTAAATTTTGCAAATTCCCCATCCCTCCAGGCATTTGTCTCATTGATCTCTTCTACTAAACTATGCACTCCTGAAAATCTCCAATGCACGATTCATACGGTTACGGATACGTGTAGTTGAAAATGCTAAAACACTTATACCTTGGTATGCCTCATCAGTTAAAAGGGTGCTAATCGATCTTAAAATTTTATCCTCATTACCACTAATGGTGTCATATACTTTTGGTAAAGCGTAAGACATTGAGTCAAATAAATGAAGTGCAAATGGACCTTTGGGTCTAAACAGCTCCCTACCGTTATTTATTACTAGAAAATCGATTAAATCAATAAGGGATTTTTTTTCAGCATCTAAATCGAAGGCGAACTCTCCTTTCGAAACAACTCGCATGAAATCTGAAAGGAAATTCGGTATAGTTGTCTTGAAATCATCATTGAAATGTTTAAATGCAAAATAGCGTAAAACAAGTTCCTCTAAAAACATTTCTTCTTTTTTTGTTGGTGAGGGACTTATTAAATTAATAAAATTAGGCATCGCAGCCACATCACGTAAAATTTGATTTAGATCTACAGGGTAAGATCTAAATATACAGTTTCTTATTTCTTGGTCAGAAAGTGGGCTTGCGCCAGTATTGAGTCTGTTAAAAAGTTCATAACGAATATCCTCATTGCTATCCCATCTGACTATTTCTACACGACACACAGCTCTCTTAATTGTGGTTTTTAATCTTATAGGTAAGTCATTGATTTTTATGTTTACTAACTCAGAGACTATTTCACCTTCACAGAGTTGAAGGTTATTTTTTTCAGGAAAGCTAGAAAGTATCCCAAAAAATGAAAAAATTGTAGATATGCGTTGAAGCCCGTCAACAACTTCCCATTTACCTTTGTCATCTTCGGCTACGAAAATTGGAGGGATCGGAATTCCTAATAATACTGATTCAATAAATCTTGTTTGTTGAAAATTAGACCATCGGAATGCTCTTTGGTATTCAGGGGTGATGAATAAATCACCATCCTCGTACATATTCATCAGTTCACCAAAAGACATATCTAAGCGATCTGCTTTTAGCGAATTTCTTTTCTTGGTTATAACTTCTTCAATATCAACCATGGCTGCTCCGTCAAATCACTAACAATTAGGAAAATAATGATTTATAAAAATACTGATTTTACCCCTCATTATTACAGGTTAGGCAGGGCAGAAACAATACTTGTGAACAGATTAAATTTGATGCTTATTGGTGTGTTTTTTGCTAACGTGTTGATTGTATTGTAAATTAACATATTTGCTATCCTGAATGATCTAAAAATCAAGCTGATGAATGATAAGTTTAACGTTCGTTCCACTCGCTGAGACATTTGGAATACCTGTTATGGCTTCGATGTGGGCTTTGTGTGTCATTAAATATTTCACTTTGTTGTGATAAATTCAGGTCTTCCAATATCAGTAAATTTTTTATATCAGAGCTTTGAAAGTGGAGCAATAAAATTTTCCTTCTTCTCGCAATCTCTGACAATACTGCTTTAGTCAATTTAAAGAGTTAACTGCCTTGGCAGTCTATATTTTCAACCTCTGTCGGGATAAGTTGGTATACTACCAACGCAGTGGGGCGCTTTGTTCTGTCAATAGAACTTTGTCTATATCGTCTAAGTTTCTTCTGCACTGTTAAAACGATTGTAGTTATCACTTAGTGCTGCAGGCATTCGATGACATCTGAGTTTATTTTGTAAATATTCCTACTCACTGACCTATTATTCATAATAACGCCTTTATTATTTTTAATGATGTTGCACGAAAGTTAAAAATGGCTGTCTGGTGTTGCCTTACTGAATTACTATAAAACAAGCTTCGATTGCACAAGAATTGATTGGATGCATGAGAGCTATTCAAGCCCCCATGCTGATATCAACAATTTGTTAAATCTAACTCTTCAACGGCTGTATATATACCAGTTATATCTTTCCATTTTATTCTAAACTGATTTCTCTTTTTAACAGTAGCCTTTTTATCTGTGTATTTAATATTGATGCCGGGATCATAATAGATAGTCGAAGCAGCTAATGCAGAGAAAAACTTTTCAAATTCTGCACCTGTTGCTAGTGTTACTGAAGGTCCATAACGATAATATCTTTCAGAATCAGAGTCTTGATATTCATAAGATACAAAACACGTTTTTGCATGTTTTCTTTTCCAGTGGTTTAGTAATTTTTCAAAGCTCCATCCAGCAACTAGCTCTCCTGAACGATCCCTGAGAAATAATCCCCCATTCATGTCTATGATTTTGTTTTTGATTAAGTCATAACCTTCGAGATTTAATGATAAGCCTGTTTTATTATTTGTATCTCCAATTTTATGTATACTGGCAAAGTCAACCCGATCTTCTCTTTTACTGGATGCATAATTATGCATGAATGAATGGATATCTTCAATATATTTCCCTGTATTAGGTTCAGGAGTCATTAATGTTACTACAGAACCAGAGTGTGCTTTTAATTCCCAGTCTAAAAAATCCGGTTCAGATTTACCGTTAGGTATTATTCCGAAGAAACTTTCAAGAGTAAATCCAGCACCGTTTTTAGCTTTGTAATCTATAACATTCCCTGTTTTATCTAATCTTCTTGATTTTATATATCCGTATTCATGAATTTCTTTTAGTTTTTCTATAAGAACTGTTTTGCTTTTCTGAATTAAGGAAGGGACTTCATAAAAGACGGAAAAAACAATTGATAACTCTTTTCTTTCTATTGCGCTTTTTATTTCTAATGATACATTATCGTCCCATGCACTCATATATGTTAAAACATGGTTATTACATACACCAATGATAAGATATCGATGCATGTTTTTTCTAAGTTCTCTCTCCTGCTTTGTCGGTGGCCGCATAAGATGAGATGGTGAAAGTTTACATTTTTTCAGTGTCCCTGAAAGCCTAACTTCCGGGTATTGTGGATATAAAATTATTTGTGAACCAGGTGCAACTTCCTTATTCCCATCAGGAGTGATCCAAAATAAAT
>NZ_JAGFPF010000171.1:0-3091 GCF_025962695.1 Candidatus Symbiopectobacterium sp. NZEC135
CAGCGATTGTCGCGGAAGCACGCCATTTCGGCCCCGCCTGGCAGACGGTACATTAGGTACCGTTCAGGTCCCGGTCTCATTGCCCACCTGGGATGAGGTTATCGGTTCCACCGTACAACCGCAGCAGTTCAACCGCTATTTGCTCAACGCCATGCACAGCGCGAGAGGTACACCCGTGTATACCGTACACGCGGAGGTGGAGGGCATTGCCTTCCAGCGAGAATTCTCGGCGTTGCTCTCCATGGCACGTCTCGAAGGACTTGAGTTTTGCCCTCTGGGGACGTTGCTTCCAGAATCAGAAGCAGATTTGCCCGTTGGGCATGTAGTACGCAGCGCCATCGAAGGGCGGGAAGGATGGCTAGGCTGCCAACAGTGGTTGAATAGTCAACAATATCAGGTCGGTCAGTAATGAAGGCAGTAACCTACACGCTCGCATTGGTCGCTTTGTGGGCGCTCTATTACGTTATTCCCGTTGAATACCGCTTGCTCTGGCAGCCGGATGAAACCCGCTATGCAGAAATCAGCCGTGGCTTACTGGCCTCGGGGGATTGGGCGGTGCCGCGTTTTTTAGGTATTCGCTACTTTGAAAAGCCGATAGCGGGTTACTGGATCAACAATCTGGGTCAATGGTTTTTTGGTCATTCCAATTTTGCAGTGCGTGCGGGAGCGATATTCTCCTCTTCACTGACCGCCTGTCTGGTGGCGTGGCTCTCCTGGCGGATCTGGCGAGACACGCGTACTGCGCTGCTGGCGGCAGTCATCTACCTTACCTGCTTGCTGGTCTACGGCGTAGGGACTTACGCCGTGCTCGATCCTATGCTTGCGCTGTGGCTCTCGCTTGCCATGTGCAGTTTCTGGTATGCCGCAGAATCCGAGTCCGTAGGCAAAAAGGCCATCGGGTATCTGGTGCTGGGTGTGGCTTGTGGCATGGGGGTGATGACCAAAGGCTTTTTGGCGCTGGCGGTGCCCGTTATTAGCGTGCTGCCGTGGGTGGCAGAAAAGAAACAGTGGAAATCACTGTTGATGTATGGACCGTTAGCCGTGTTGAGTGCGGCGGCGGTGACATTGCCTTGGGCGCTAACCATCGCAGAGCGTGAACCGACATTCTGGCACTACTTTTTCTGGGTAGAGCATATCCAGCGCTTTGCGGAGGAGGGGGCGCAGCACCGGGCACCGTTTTGGTATTACCTGCCGCTGTTTCTGCTGGGTGCATTACCCTGGCTGGGCTTTCTTCCTGGTGCGCTGCGCCAGGGCTGGCGAGACAGGAAACAGAATAGCGGCCTGATCTATTTGCTGGGCTGGACACTCCTGCCGCTGCTGTTTTTCAGCCTCGCGAAGGGAAAGTTGCTGACCTATATTCTGCCCTGCTACGCGCCGCTGGCGGCATTGCTGGCGCATCATGTGCTGGGCGCTGCCCGCGAAGGTGGCAAGGCGCTGCGCGCCAACGCACTCATCAATATGCTGTTTGGTTTTACCGGCCTGCTAGCCGTGGTGCTGGTATTGGCTCCCCATCGGTTGGCGAGCTATCCGCTCTATACGCCGCAGGAGTATTGCAAGATGCTGGCGGCAGCGGTGATATTTCTCTGCTGGGCGCTGATAGGGGGGCTGGCGTTGGTGCAACCGCGTAACCGGTGGCCCTGCGCGGCACTGTGTCCGCTGGCATTGGCGCTGCTGGTGGGCGTTGCCGTTCCCGATCGTGTAGAGAATGCCAAACAGCCTCAGGCGATGATTGAGCCCGCTCGCGCGCAGCTGCAAGCGAGCCGCTATGTGCTGTCCAACAGCGTAGGGGTTGCCTCAGCGATTGCCTGGGAGTTACAGCGTGACGATATTTTTCTCTACAGCCGCCGCGGGGAACTGGCCTGGGGCTTGGCGTTTGAGGACAGCGCAGAACGGTTTGTCTCTGAAGAGGCTTTCCCTGACTGGCTCGCCGCTCACCGTCAGCAAGGCAATATTACGCTGATGCTGCTGCTTGACGATGACGACAGAACGACGATACATGCGCTGCCAACGCCGGACTGTGTCTATCAGCAAGGACGTTTTGCCGTTGTCGAGTATCACGCGCAGTGAGTGCATGGTTAGGGGTTTTGCTGGTCAGCATGCTGAGCTGCATGGGGCAGATGTGCCAAAAACAGGCGGCTGGCGCGCCTCATCGTACCTATGCGGTGCGATGGCTGTTTGCTGCTCTGCTGCTGCTGGCGCTTGCGCTATTGCTGTGGCTGGTCGTGCTACAGCAGCTTCCGGTCGGCGTAGCCTATCCGATGTTGAGCCTGAATCTGGTTTGGATCACGTTGGCGGCGCGCTGGATTTGGCGGGAACCGATTGATGCGCGGCATATCCTCGGCATTCTGTTTATCATCTCGGGCGTCGTTTTGCTCGGTGTTACGGCTTAGCGTGGAGGCGATAGCATGGGATATCTAGCGGCGTGCCTCAGTGTCATGTCGGTCAGCATCGCGCAGTTGGCGATTAAATACGCCCTGTCCGGATTGCCACCGGTATGGTCGATGCGTACGCTGTGGGACGGCGCACTGTGCCAGTGGCTGCTGCTTGCCGCTGGGCTGGGGTGCTATGTGCTGTCGCTGATTGTCTGGCAATTCGCGTTACAGCGCCTGGCGCTGGGAAAAGCCTACGCATTTTTGAGCCTGAGCTATGTGCTGGTGTGGCTTGGCTCGCTTCTGTTACCCGACTATTCAGAGCATTTTTCATGGCTGGCGTGCATCGGCGTGTTCGCCATCATGGTGGGCGTATTGTTGGTCTGCTGGCCGTCACGCGAAGAAAAACCCTCTACTTCGTCATAGTGCAAGAGTCGATCGGGCTCAAACAAAACAAACATGTTCAGGTGTAATTTCTTGTCATTCTTATGGCAATGGCACCGTGTGAGATAGGTCATAGCATCCTTACCGTAGATCGTAAATAATACAAGACCGTTATCAATAGGAATATACCCGTCATACTTCACGTTGCAGATGCGTTGGCTGCGTTCGCTCACCCGAATCACTTACTTGAGTAAGCTCATCGGGCTTCCCTCACTTGCCGCCTTCCCGCAACCCGAATTATTTAGGGTATAGAAGGGATATTCCTACCGCCGCGGGGG
>NZ_JAGFPF010000172.1:0-3005 GCF_025962695.1 Candidatus Symbiopectobacterium sp. NZEC135
CCTCAGCTCATCATACAGCATGATCCGGATGGAGACTGGGCGGCCGCACCAGGCCTCCGGCACGGAGTAACGATTACCTCGCACCTCGATATAGCCGTCCCAGGCCACATGACGGATGTCGAAGTAGCTGGTATCGAAGTCCGTTGCCGGCAACGCCTGCAGGTGCGCTTTTTCTTCCTCGAAGCGGGTCGCCGGTGTTTGCCGGAACTGGCGCAGCTCACGCTGGTCCGCGACCTCGGCAAGCCACTGCTCCAACAACTGATTAACGTGCGCGAAGCTGTCGAACTGCGTGTAACGGACGAAGAAGTTGTATTTCAGGTATTCAACCATGCGTTCAACCTTGCCCTTGGTTCGCGCGCGGCGGGGGCGACAAGCCCGGGGCTGGAAGTCATAGTGCTGTGCCAGTTGCAGGAAGCCGGCGTTGAACACCACATTGCCGTTGTGATTTTTCAGCACGGCCGCTTTCTGGTTATCGACCAGCACGGTTTTCACGCCGCCACCGAAGTAGCGCAAGGCCCGCACCAGGGACTCATAGGTGTGTTCCGGCTCGACGCCGCAAAGACATGGAGGCGACGCGAGTAGCCCAGCGTGTTAACGGCGAAGTTGATTTTGCAGCGCTCACTGGCCACTTCCGCGTCGATTTCTCCCCAGTCATGCTGCAACTGGTAGCCTGGCTGGGTTTCGAAGCGCACGGTCTTTTTACCCGGCCGCATTTTGCGTTTGGGCTGGATGTAAGCCCGAAGCGTGGAGCGTCCGCCGGGATAGCCCATCTTTCTGATTTCATGGAATATCACTTCGGCGTTCCAGACGTTTTCGGTCAGACGCATATCGATGTACTCCATAAAAGGGCGGAGTTTTTCCATTCGCAGTCGGGCCTTGCGCGCCGGCGGTGACGGATAACGCAGGTACCGTCTGACGGTACGTTGGGAACAACCGATTTGGGTGGCAATATCGACAATGTAAGCGCCCTGATGGCGCATTTGCTTTATCATGAAAAAGTCCTCTCTGCTCAGCATGTTGATATCCTTTTCGGTGTCGGAACCATCAGGAAACAACATGTTGGGTGGAGCGGACAAATCAAATGGTGATTTAGGGACTTATATCACTGGTGCTGACAAAAGCGACAATAGAAGGGCTCAGAGAGCTATTATTGCGCTATGACCAGCTTTCCAGGCTGAGCAGTAACATCTGTATTCTGGAAGATATCCCCGAGATCAAACGCAAACAATTAGCGCTGGAAGGAATGAGCCTGGATGCAGCCAGTATGGTCGATATGGAGGCCAAAAAGCGATATGTGGTAACACTATCCTTGATACAGCGGCAACTGGCCAGAATCACTGATGATCTGTGTAATGTATTCTGCAAACAAATGGCTAAAGTACAGCACCGTGCTGCAGAAGAACTTGGTGGATACCTCTCCGCGAACCAGGACAAGACTGACGAAATTATTCGCCGGTTTGCCCAGCTTGACACTGTACTGAAGTCAGAGCAGTCGATTGAAGAGCAAATCGCCTGCATCTCCCAACTGGTATCGGCCCGCCAGGATTTATGTGAATTTTCCCAGATTCATGCTGAACACGGGGGTAAAAACGAAAGCCGCTTCATGTGGCGCCATTTCAAGACTCGCCGGACTCAAATTTTTCGTATTCTGAGCAAACTGACATTTGTGGCAACCAGACAGGATCAAAGTTTTGTTCAGGTCCTTGCATTCGTTCTGGCCAATAAACACCGGCACAGTGACTGGTTGCGTCTCGGGAGTAAGGAAAATGGCATACTGACCGCCCGGGATCTTGACAGGATCCCTGATAAATGGTGGGGACTGGTTACCGGAGAAACAAAGCGTAATAACACTCCACACCAGCTGGTATCCGCAGATATTTGCGTAGCGGGAGGGGATAGTTATTCCGATACCCGTACTCAGCTTTTACCTATGGAAAAATGCACAGAAATACGGGCTGAATATGGTGAACTGGTCGGCCTGCCAGTGGAGGGTAAATCCTTCGTCGGGCATTTACAGACGCGACTGAAAGAGGTGGCTGACAGCGTTGACCGGGGTTATATGGCCAATTCGTACTTCACCATAATCAACGACCGGCCTGTTCTGACAAAACTGGTCAAAAAACCGTTACCAGCAGGATTTAATGCCGTCAATAAAACCCTGACCACAAAATTACAGGCTCTCAATTTGTCAGTTCTTGATGCACTTGGCGACACAATGCACTGGCTGAAATGGGGACAGCATTTCGGTCCACTCAGTGGTCATGAAAGTAAAAGAGGTGATGAAGAATATCGGCAAATTCTGACGACCTTTGCCTATGGAACAGGACTGGGGACTGCGCAACTGGCAAGAAATATTACAGGCGTCGGAGAACGCCAGATTTCTTTTCTGAATCAACGGCATGTTACAGAAGAAAAGCTGGATGCAGCAATACGTTATACGGTCAACGGATACAAGCGATTCTGGCTGCCCGGCCTCTGGGGCGATCCCGGACGGGCCGCAGCCGATGGAACCAAATGGGATATTTATGAAAACAACATATTATCAGAATATCACATCCGTTATGGTGGCTGGGGCGGAGTTGCTTATTATCACGTCAGTGATACCGACATAGCTCTTTTCTCACATTTTATTCCCTGTGGCGTATGGGAAGCCATTTACATCCTCGATGGCCTGATATCGGATATCCAGCCAGATACTGTACATGGTGACACTCAGGCGCAAAATGCAGTGGTGTTTTGGCTGGCGTATCTGCTGGGGATCAGACTCATGTCCAGAATTCGTAACTGGAAGGATTTGAAATGCTATAAATCGTCATCTGAACAGACTTACCAGCATATTCAGGCGCTTTTCAGCAAGGATAATATCGACAGGGCGTTAATAGAACGACATTTACCCGATATGTTGCAGGTGGCTCAGTCTGTTAAAGCCGGCTACATTGCCCCGTCGACGATCCTGCGCAAACTGGGAACAGCCAGTCGTAAAAATAAATTGTATTTTGCCTTTC
>NZ_JAGFPF010000173.1:0-3003 GCF_025962695.1 Candidatus Symbiopectobacterium sp. NZEC135
ATAATGAGAAAATTCCCTCCCAAAGGAATGGGATATAAAGAATCTATAGAGTATTTACGTGCGGGCAAGGTGAGTGGTTTTTTCAACACTCTTCACTCACCAACAGTAAAAGCAAGATACACTTCTATATCACCGGGGTCAGTAGATCCAGTAAGTAAATCGAAATGTCTTGATTGGAATGGGTTATGTCCAACATTGAGAGCAGGCACTGGAAGTGATAAAGGAAGCCATCAAGCTGTGCGACCTCTTCATCCTGAAGAGGGACGAGTAATCACTGTTCGAGAAGCCGCTCGACTACAAGGATTTCCTGATTGGTTCGTATTCCATCACACAAAATGGCACAGTTTTAGGATGATTGGAAATAGTGTTTCTCCAGTGTTGGCTAAAGAACTTTTATCTGTGATAAAACAAAATTTAATATTAAATTTCACTCCACTTAAAAAGGTAGAGGGAGAATAGATAAATGAATCCGACCTTATATGAAAACGTGAAGCTGAGAACTGGCATTGACCCTTCATTTCTAGCAGACACTCTCACGACTGACATTGAATTGACAGATGCTTTATTTGATCTTATTGACAACTCAATCGATTCTGCTCGTAATAACATAATTAAATCCACATATATAAAGGATGAATACGGATTGCCTGATAGTTATGAAGGATATAGGATAAGAGTAAGATTTGGAAGTAAGTGTATTATTGTTGAAGATAATTGTATAGGCATCACGTCTAACGTTCTAGAAAATAGTGCATTTTATACCGGGAAAAGGTCAAATCACGAATATGGGATAGGTCATTACGGACTCGGGTTGAAAAGAGCACTATTAAAAGCAGGGCGCTCCTACGCAATGATAACCAATAACGGCGAGTCTCTTTATAAATCAAACTTTGACATTAATAGCTTCTCATCTGAACATGATAATCAGTTAACAGCTCGTAAATATACTTCTTCAGGAAAAAAACGGACCTTATTTATTGTTTCAGATTTATACCCTAATGTAATCGCACAGATTGGTGATTCAGATTGGATGGCCAATACAATAAATGAACTATCGACACGATACTCTATATTTATCAGAAAAGGTCTGAAGTTGACCTTAACAAATAGTCAAAAAAAATCATCTGATACATTTATTATTCGCCCATCCGTTCCTAACATTAGAACAGATGGGCTGATTAAAGTTATAAAAGATGGCCTCCATTCTCATAATACAATGTGCGATTTTCGTGTTGGCATCCATGACAATTACAAATTTCCCGGTGAGTTAAATCATGAAGCAAAAAGTAATAAAAAGTTAACAAAAAGCTACGGTATATATTATATATTCAATGATCGAGTAATCATTTCGGCTAGTAAAGAGGACAAACATGGTTTTATAACACACTGGCATTCTGAATATGGGGGTTTCATTTGTTTGGTTCATGTCGTAGGGAAAGACCCAAAGAATCTTCCATGGAATACTGCAAAAACAGAAGTTAAAATAAACAGCCCTCTGTTTTTGCAAATGAGAAAAATGGTAGAACCTCTCGCTCAAGAATATCGCAGACAAGCAAAGATACTCATAAATATCTGGATGGAAACAAAGGATCTTCCAGATGATGAGAGAAAAAGGATTTTTTTAAATAAAACCATAGGAAAAAAATTAAGCGATGCTGATATTGCAGCCATTAGTACAAAGAAAGGTAATACCCCTCTCTCACTTCCATTGCCAGTAAAACTGGAAAATTTAACAAAGCAAAAAGAAACTGGCAAATTAATTATAACGGCAAAAGATAGCAAATTATCAGCAAAAAACAATAAAAACGCTCACAGCAAAGACTGGAATACATTGATTCCAGATGTATTTCCAGTCACGGAAAATGATCACGTTTTGAACAATCTTATTATAGAAGCAACGAGTTTGAATATAAACAATGCGCCTCATGCAAGTTGCATGTTATATCGGTCAATGTTCGAAGCTGCTTTTAAACACTTTGTGAAATCCAATAATTTATTTATATCTGTAAAAGAACATTACTACTCAAAAGGTGAGGGTTTAAGAAAAAACCATAGTGATGATTATAAAAAGCAACAAGGAATTGATCTCTCAATGTGCGTGGCTTGGTTAACAGATAATAATAATGTTTTCCCTATAGAAAGTAAAAAAAAGCTAGCTCTTTGCTCCAAAAAACTTAAAAGTCATATATCTACTTTAAACGGTGTTGTTCACGGAAATCAATTTATAGGAAGTGATGGTAGTATGCAAAAAATAAGAAATGAGACTATAAGTTTGTTAGAGTTTCTGACATTAGCTAAAATTGACAGTTGATGCCAACGTTTTATGGATGCAAAAGGTTATCATTAACCTTTTGCCTTCTAATTAGAAATTCTTATTTTTAATAAAAAATCATGCAATTTATTTACATAATAAAATAGATTCATAACAACCTACACTTTGCAAGTATTGACTACACACTACCGGCAAATAGACTTTTTTGATCATATACAAGATACCTTTCATATTTACTGATAGCTCCACTATCTACCAAATAATGAAATATATAGCCCAACGATACTACATGGGCCATTACTATATTTATGATACCAATTTGTCCAACGTTAGCCAACATGCTACAAATAAAAAAAGTTAATTGACCTTACTCGACGATGAGTGGAAAATAGACATATCAATAAAAAACCTATCGTAAAAAAATGTATCTCATCGATCTTCACATCTGAAAAATCGCTATGTATATATTCTATTAAAGCACTTTGCTGCTTAATGGATATTTATAATGATGTCAAAACAAGCGTATTGCTGTTTCCACCGATGCTACAAGCTTCAGTAGTGGCCTCAATATCAAGATAACTTTCCACATCCTTAACTATTATTGTCCCAACTTGTGCAAGATAGAAATTATCCGCTATCGCTGAGATAATTTTTGTGCACTCTGCCGCAGGAACACCCGTATAAGTGATAGTAAATGCACTTCCCGAAATTCCCGATGGGCCAGAGGCAGC
>NZ_JAGFPF010000174.1:0-3002 GCF_025962695.1 Candidatus Symbiopectobacterium sp. NZEC135
ATTATTGAGGCCATCGGTCAGGTGAATGCGTTGATCGAAGAGATTGCTACCGCGTCCGATGAACAAAGTCAGGGCATCCATCAGGTAAGCCAGGCAATTAATGATATCGATGGCGTCACGCAACAAAACGCCGCGCTGGTGCAACAATCCGCTGCCGCAGCGGCATCGCTGGAAGAACAAGCACGCCAGCTCACGCAGGCGGTGGCGATTTTCCAGGTCAACGATGTACCGCGCTATCAGGAGCAGACAACCGCGTTTATTCCGCGTCTGGCGGCCTCTTCCTGAGCGGTTAAAATCAACGACAGCGGGCGTTGCACACGACCGGTATGCGTTACGCAGGCCAACGGTATCCATAAGAGAAAGTATTGTATGCTATCCTTGCGCGAGGGCGAGGATAATACAAAAGGATACTTAACGTGAATCTGCCGGATACCACGAGTGCAACACCGCTGTATAAACAGCTTGAAGAAGCGCTGAAAGAGGCGATTCTCAGCGGTGAATTTCCGCCCGGCCAGCAAATCCCGACCGAGAACGATCTGAGCGCCAGCTGGAATGTCAGCCGCGTCACGGTACGCAAAGCGCTGGATGCATTGACGCGTGAGAAGCTGCTGACCCGCGTATCGGGTAAAGGCACCTTTGTATCAGAAGAGAAATTTCAGCGCAGCATGACGGGTATCATGAGCTTTAGTGAACTGTGTCGTTCACAGGGGCGGCGACCCGGCGCTCGCACCATCAAATCCGTGTTCGAACCCGCCAACAAAGAGATTCGTGAACGCTTTGGCATGGGCAAAGAGGAAAAAGCGGTGGTGCTGGAGCGCATTCGCTATGCCGACGAGGTGCCCGTTTCGCTGGAAACCGTATGGTTTCCGCCGCGTTTTGCCTTCCTGATCAACGAAGATCTGAATAATAACTCGCTGTATGACGTCCTGCGCCAACGCTACGATCTGTGGTTTACCCACTCCAGCAAAGTAATCGAACTGGTGTACGCCAATTTCGACGTCGCACACTACCTTGGCGTCGCCGAGCGCCATCCGCTCATCTCGATCATGAGTGAAATGGTAGACAACCACCGCGATATCTCATGCATTTCCCACCAACTGGTGGTCGGTGACAAGCTGCGTTTCACCGTGTAATCACTTTTTCTTTCTGTTCATCGCGTCCTGTTACGGCTTAAATCGGGATCCGCATCGCGGGTCCCGATTTTTTATGGTCGCGTGTATTGCCATAAATGTATCTCAATGTTATACACATATAACAATACATTTAGATACATTGAAGATTCAATGTGCAAGGCATGACGTGATAGCGCCAATGTCGGCAGCGACCGAAGAGGAAAAGTGATGAGTATTAAACAGATTATCAGCGACATCGTAGCCAGCAAAACGGAGAAAGGGGGCGTTAAGCACGTTTACTACGTCGCCTGCGGGGGCTCCTATGCGGCGTTTTATCCGGCGAAAGCCTTTATTGAGAAAGAGGCAACAACGGTGTCTGTCGGGCTGTATAACAGCGGAGAGTTTATCCATAACCCGCCGGTAGCACTGGGTGAAAATGCCATCGTCGTCGTAGCGTCTCACAAGGGAAACACGCCGGAAACCATTCAGGCGGCAGCGCTGGCGCAAAGCCGTGGCGTGCCGGTTATCGGGTTAACCTGGGTAACGGATTCACCGCTGGTAGCTCACTGCGATTTTGTTGAAAGCTACAGCTTTGGCGATGGCAAAGATATCGCGCAGGAGAAAACGCTGAAAGGGCTTATCAGCGCCGTAGAGATCCTGCACCAGACCGAAGGCTATGCCCATTATGATGATTTCCAGGATGGTCTGAGCAAAATCAACCGCATTGTTTATCGTGCCTGTGAACACCTGAGCAAACGGGCTGCGGCCTTCGCTCAGGAATATAAAGATGACAAGGTGATTTATACCATGGCCAGCGGAGCCGGTTACGGTGCGGCCTATTTGCAAAGCATCTGCATTTTTATGGAAATGCAATGGATCCATTCTGCCTGTATTCACAGCGGCGAATTTTTCCACGGTCCTTTTGAAATTACCGATGCCAACACCCCCTTCTTTTTCCAGTTTTCTGAAGGCAGCGCGCGCGCCGTCGATGAGCGCGCCCTTAATTTTTTGAAAAAATATGGCCGTCGGATAGAAGTGGTAGATGCGAAAGAATTGGGCCTATCCACCATCAAACCCAGTGTGATTGATTATTTTAACCACTCACTGTTTAACAACGTGTACCCGGTATATAACCGCGCGCTGGCAGAGATTCGCCAACACCCATTAACCACCCGCCGTTATATGTGGAAAGTGGAATACTGATAACACCTGGGGAAATAGACTGGCAGGGACGCCCCCAATAACGTTCGCGCATAAGGAATCACGATGAGCATTAAGGTGATAGGCATTGGTGACAATGTCGTCGATAAATATCTGCACACCGGCATCATGTATCCCGGCGGCAATGCGCTGAATTTTGCCGCCTATGCGCGACTCGCCGGTAATGAGAGTGCGTTTTTAGGGGCGTTCGGTAGTGACGATGCCGCTCGCCACGTGCAGGCAACGCTGCGTGAATTGGCCGTTGATACACAGCGCTGTCGTCACTACGACGGCGAGAACGGCTATGCCTGCATTCGGTTGAATCAGGGAGACAGGGAGTTTGTTACCAGCAATAAGAATGGCGTATTGCGCGAACATCCCCTGCATTTGACACCCGAGGATATGGATTATATCGCACAGTTTGACCTGGTCCATTCCAGTTTAAACGGACACCTCGAAACGGAACTGGAAAAAATAAAACTGCGCAATATCACTCTGTCATTTGATTTCTCCGCGCGAGGAACAGATGACTATTTTAAACAGGTTTGCCCGTGGGTGGATTATGGTTTTGTCTCCTGCGGTACGTTAACACCCGACGAAACACAAATAAAAATAAGGCAACTTTATGATTACGGTTGTCGCCATATTATCGCCACCCGGGGACATGAACATGTTTATTACCATTCTGAA
>NZ_JAGFPF010000175.1:0-2851 GCF_025962695.1 Candidatus Symbiopectobacterium sp. NZEC135
CAACACCAAAACATCTTCGGCGTTGTAAGGTTAAGCCTCACAGGTCATTAGTACTGGTTAGCTCAATGCATCGCTGCACTTACACACCCAGCCTATCTACGTCGTCGTCTTCAACGGCCTTTCAGCGTCCTCAAAGGGACAAGGGAGAACTCATCTCGGGGCAAGTTTCGTGCTTAGATGCTTTCAGCACTTATCTCTTCCGCACGTAGCTACCGGGCAATGCCATTGGCATGACAACCCGAACACCAGTGGTGCGTTCACTCCGGTCCTCTCGTACTAGGAGCAACCCCCCTCAATTCTCCAACGCCCACGGCAGATAGGGACCGAACTGTCTCACGACGTTCTAAACCCAGCTCGCGTACCACTTTAAATGGCGAACAGCCATACCCTTGGGACCTACTTCAGCCCCAGGATGTGATGAGCCGACATCGAGGTGCCAAACACCGCCGTCGATATGAACTCTTGGGCGGTATCAGCCTGTTATCCCCGGAGTACCTTTTATCCGTTGAGCGATGGCCCTTCCATTCAGAACCACCGGATCACTAAGACCTACTTTCGTACCTGCTCGAGCCGTCACTCTCGCAGTCAAGCTAGCTTATGCCTTTGCACTAACCTCCTGATGTCCGACCAGGATTAGCTAACCTTCGTGCTCCTCCGTTACTCTTTGGGAGGAGACCGCCCCAGTCAAACTACCCACCAGACACTGTCCCCAGCCCAGATTATGGGCCCAGGTTAGAACATCAAACATTAAAGGGTGGTATTTCAAGGTTGGCTCCATGCAGACTGGCGTCCACACTTCAAAGCCTCCCACCTATCCTACACATCAAGGCTCAAGGTTCAGTGTCAAGCTATAGTAAAGGTTCACGGGGTCTTTCCGTCTTGCCGCGGGTACACTGCATCTTCACAGCGAGTTCAATTTCACTGAGTCTCGGGTGGAGACAGCCTGGCCATCATTACGCCATTCGTGCAGGTCGGAACTTACCCGACAAGGAATTTCGCTACCTTAGGACCGTTATAGTTACGGCCGCCGTTTACTGGGGCTTCGATCAAGAGCTTCTCCTTACGGATAACCCCATCAATTAACCTTCCAGCACCGGGCAGGCGTCACACCGTATACGTCCACTTTCGTGTTTGCACAGTGCTGTGTTTTTATTAAACAGTTGCAGCCAGCTGGTATCTGCGACTGCGCAAGACCTCGCACAGCGTGCCTTCTCCCGAAGTTACGGCACCATTTTGCCTAGTTCCTTCACCCGAGTTCTCTCAAGCGCCTTGGTATTCTCTACCTGACCACCTGTGTCGGTTTGGGGTACGATTCAATGTTACCTGATGCTTAGAGGCTTTTCCTGGAAGCTGGGCATCTGTCACTTCAGTACCGTAGTACCTCGTCATCACGCCTCAGTGTTTAATAGCGACCCGGATTTACCAAAGTCACCCACCTACACGCTTAAACCGGGACAACCGTCGCCCGGATGACATAGCCTTCTCCGTCCCCCCTTCGCAGTAACACCAAGTACAGGAATATTAACCTGTTTCCCATCGACTACGCCTTTCGGCCTCGCCTTAGGGGTCGACTCACCCTGCCCCGATTAACGTTGGACAGGAACCCTTGGTCTTCCGGCGAGCGGGCTTTTCACCCGCTTTATCGTTACTTATGTCAGCATTCGCACTTCTGATACCTCCAGCACCCCTCACAGGACACCTTCAACGGCTTACAGAACGCTCCCCTACCCAACAACACCTAAGTGTCGCTGCCGCAGCTTCGGTGCATGGTTTAGCCCCGTTACATCTTCCGCGCAGGCCGACTCGACCAGTGAGCTATTACGCTTTCTTTAAATGATGGCTGCTTCTAAGCCAACATCCTGGCTGTCTGTGCCTTCCCACATCGTTTCCCACTTAACCATGACTTTGGGACCTTAGCTGGCGGTCTGGGTTGTTTCCCTCTTCACGACGAACGTTAGCACCCGCCGTGTGTCTCCCGTGATAACATTCTTCGGTATTCGTAGTTTGCATCGGGTTGGTAAGTCGGGATGACCCCCTAGCCGAAACAGTGCTCTACCCCCGAAGATGAATTCACGAGGCGCTACCTAAATAGCTTTCGGGGAGAACCAGCTATCTCCCGGTTTGATTGGCCTTTCACCCCCAGCCACAAGTCATCCGCTAATTTTTCAACATTAGTCGGTTCGGTCCTCCAGTTAGTGTTACCCAACCTTCAACCTGCCCATGGCTAGATCACCGGGTTTCGGGTCTATACCCTGCAACTTAACGCCCAGTTAAGACTCGGTTTCCCTGCGGCTCCCCTATTCGGTTAACCTTGCTACAGAATATAAGTCGCTGACCCATTATACAAAAGGTACGCAGTCACCCCATAAAGAGGCTCCCACTGCTTGTACGTACACGGTTTCAGGTTCTATTTCACTCCCCTCGCCGGGGTTCTTTTCGCCTTTCCCTCACGGTACTGGTTCACTATCGGTCAGTCAGGAGTATTTAGCCTTGGAGGATGGTCCCCCCATATTCAGACAGGATAACACGTGTCCCGCCCTACTCATCGAGCTCACAACCTGTGCATCTTCGTGTACGGGACTATCACCCTTTACTGTGCGACTTTCCAGACGCTTCCACTGACACACAAGCTGATTCAGACTCTGGGCTCTTCCCCGTTCGCTCGCCGCTACTGGGGGAATCTCGGTTGATTTCTTTTCCTCGGGGTACTGAGATGTTTCAGTTCCCCCGGTTCGCCTCATGCCACTATGTATTCATGACATGATAGTGCAACGAATTGCACTGGGTTTCCCCATTCGGGTATCGTCGGTTGTAACGCTTCATATCAGCTTACCGACGCTTTTCGCAGATT
>NZ_JAGFPF010000176.1:0-2919 GCF_025962695.1 Candidatus Symbiopectobacterium sp. NZEC135
GGCTTACCCAATTGGCTGTTAGATTGTGTTTGCTGACGTTTATCCACTCCAGCGAACTGAGATTTGCGCGTTGGTCAGAGATTGATTTTAAAAATGCACTATGGACGATACCAGCGGAACGAGAACCCCTTAAAAATGTGAAGTTCTCACACCGTGGATCAAAGATGAATAGTCCCCATCTGGTGCCCCTGAGCAAGCAGGCCATCACTATTCTGAAGGAAATCGAAACCATCAGTGGCGATCACGAACTTGTATTCACGGGTTTTAGCTATGCTGACAAACCTATCAGTGAAAACACGATTAACAAGGCATTACGCGCTATGGGTTATGACACCCAAAAAGACGTTTGCGCTCATGGATTCCGCACAATGGCGTGTAGTGCTCTGATTGAATCAGGGTTATGGTCAAGAGATGCCGTTGAACGCCAAATGAGCCACCAAGAACGCAATTCGGTACGTGCTGCTTACATTCATAAAGCTGAACATCTGGATGAACGCCGCCTGATGCTGCAATGGTGGGCAGATTTTCTTGATGCTAATCGTAAAAGCATTGTCAATGCCGTTTGAGTTTGCACACAAGGCATATATTAGAAATCGCCCAAGATGACATATAAAATGAGCCCATGCAATTGCCAATGAAATAACGCAATGATTAATAACAAGTTTTATCATCCTCGTGGGCTTGAGATAGGCCAATGAGGTTAGCTGATAAGAGATTTTCCAGGCCCTTAGAACACCTAATGCTTTCTGTTTTTATGTTATACCTTCCAATGCTATCATTGGTCAAATTAATTATAAAAAACAATCACTTAATCAAAATAATTTAGCCTATGAATTATGTATCTAACATATTGATTTAAAAGTGATTGATCTCAATTCCTATAATAATTTACTATATCGAAAAAGTGATTCAGTTATTTACTATTTTAATGATTTCAATTGAAAATTCTTATAAAAATAGAATGGAGACTACATGAGATATACTGAATATTTATTCTCAGCTTACAAACATAATCAAGCTTGCCGTGTTCTAAAAGAAAAAATAGATCAGTATGATGAAAGCAAATTCAACACTGAAGAGGTTAAATTTCTTATTCTTAATTTGTATTATCTATCTGGTTATATTATTGAGTGCTCTATGAAATTTAAAATATTCGAACTTTGTAATTATGACAGATTGACTGAAATAAATGAATCAGGTTGCAATGTGCGAGGAATAAACTATAGGAGGGACATAAAAAATCACAATTTTGATATACTTCAGAATACTTTAAGTTCTTTTATTGGCGATTTTCCGCACATGAGCAAAAATAAAAGTGTTAACATATTAATAAAAAAATGGAATCCTGAAATAAGATATCAAAATATAATCGTAGATTATGATCATGTAGTTAAGTTTTATGAACACACAGTTGAGTTTCTAAAAAAAACGAATAAGGTTTAATTATGTTAAAATCTATTTACTTCATTGACAGACTTGAAGATGACTTGAGTGAAAATTTAGAAAAAAATAATATTTTAGATTTTTATATTGAATTAAAAATCAATCAAAGTATCGATGTATACATCGTCAGCGATCAAATCCATGAGGTATCTTCTTTATATTTAAAATCTATATTATCGCAAGAGCTCGACAATCCTAATGTACACATTACATTTATTACTGAACATCAATCTTTAGAAGATGATTGGTCATATTTATTTTCAGGAAACAAGAAATCCTATGGGTTAAGGCGTTCACTTGGTGCTCTCTTAGCTATGGATTCAGTGAATAAAAATAATAATATCATTACCTTTTTTAGTTACAAAGGCGGGGTTGGACGTACAACATCATTAGCATTAACAGCAACCTATCTGTCCCGTAAAGGGAAAAAAGTTTTTGTCATTGATTGCGACTTTGAAGCTCCTGGATTAATAAATTTTTTTAATAGCTCTCAATCAGAGAGTTGTAAAAATGGATTGGTAGAATATTTGAATGATCAGGCATTTATGCCTGATGTCGATTTAGATGACTATGTCTATGATATTGAGAAAAGCTATTCTGGAACCGGTAGCATTAACTTGATGCCTGCAGGAAATATATTGAAGAGCAATGAGGATTTGGTTAGCTATTTGGAAGGGCTGGCAAAAATTGATTTACAAGGGAAGCAACTAGTTAATATATTTAATAAATTAATAAATGATATAGATTTGAAATATAACCCAGATGTGATTTTGATTGACTCAAGAACCGGTTTTAATAACACTTTTGGTGCACTTGCTCAAATATCAAAAAATATTGTAGTTTTAGCAGGTGATGATATTCAGAATCAACCTGGGATTGAGTATGTAACCAAAACGCTTAATGAAATGAATATAAACTCCTGTTTTATTCTTTCAATAATCAGTAGTAATTTCAGCAAAAGATATAATAATTTTTCAAATCAAATACAAGGTATCTCGTCATTTGACGCTGAGGTTTTTTATTTTGATCGACAAAATACATTAGAGTTTATTGGTACTCCATTAGAAGATAAGGACGATATTGACGATTTTATAAATGGCGAAAATGGATCTACTCAGTATCAAAAGTTTTTTAAGTACATATCTGAAATAACCACTCAATCAGAAAACATTCAAAATGAAAATGATTTACATAGAGAGGATGATGCTATAAAACAAAACCTCCCTCCAATCATTTCTGTTAGAAACCAAGAAAATACAAACGAAGTTGATCAAAATTGTAATCATCCTTCAATTTCTATTCAGGATAGGGTATTAAATGATCTAAAAGGCAGACTTCCAAATTTATATGCCGAGAATATTCCTTATACTGATGAATATTTAAATAAATACTTTTATTTTCGACCTTGCATGGAAGATTTGTTTATTCCAGAAAAAAATATTTTGCTAGGGCATAAAGGCACTGGTGAAACGGCAT
>NZ_JAGFPF010000177.1:0-2896 GCF_025962695.1 Candidatus Symbiopectobacterium sp. NZEC135
CCCTGATCGATTCGTTGCATTTTTCGCTGGACGATATCGTTAGCGATCTGAGCGTGCCGCGTCTGGCGTCGTTATCGGTGATGTGAGCCAATGCCTGATTTTAAGCAGCGGCTGGATAGCCTGCGCCTGCCATCATGGATGGACAGGGGCGAACCGGCCAGCCTGTTACGAGCGGCCCGCCACCACTGGCAGCAGGTGGGCGACTGGTTGCGCTGGCCACTCCAGCAGTGGGATGCGGAAACCTGCCCGTTGCCGCTGCTTGACGTGCTGGCGTATCAGCGCGATATCGAACGCTTTAACGGTGAGCCGATCAGCCTGTACCGCAAACGGGTAAAGCACGCGTTTATCAACGCGGTGGATGCGGGCAGCAAAGCCGGATTTATCGCCATCTTTGAACGGCTGGGCGTGGGTGCGGTGCAGTTGCAGGAACGGCAACCGGGCTACGATTGGGACGTGATTCTGGTTGGTATCAACGACGAGCAGTTGAGTACCTATAACGCGTTAATGATGAATCTGGTGCGTCAGTATGGCCGTACCTGTCGCCGCTATAACTTTGATGTGCTCAATGAGACACGCACGCAGGTTCATGCCGGGGCGTTTTCGCATGATGCGGAATATTTTTCTGCGGCTACGGATACCCTGCACGGCCTGGTGATGTTAACGCAGGTGACGAGTGCGCCGGATTTTTCAGCGGTAACGGACTACCACACCGCCAGTATTTAAAGGGAAAGGATATGGCCCAAAGCATTGTGACCCGCGCGTTTGAGGCGTGGAATGTGAACAAGGTTCTGGACGGGAAACCCGCCGTACCTGACAAGATTATTTTTGGGCTGATCCCCGGACAGGATGAAAATCAGCCGATCAGCCGTGATGAAGGGATGCCCGCCGCCGCGATGATTAAAAACGCGCCGGATATTACGCAATATGGCGTCCTGAATGATAACGCGGTGGTTTACTCGGTGGTGCTGGATACCAGCGTGGGCGATTGGGATTACAACTGGATCGGGTTGGCTGACAGTAAAACCAATACCGTGCTGATGATTGTCCACGTTCGCACTCAGCAGAAACTCAAGACAAAGAACGGCCAGCAAGGCAATAGCCTGACGCGCAACCTGTCGATGCAGTTTGATGGCGCAGCAGAAGCGACGCAAATCAATGTCTCTGCGCAGACCTGGCAAATTGATTTCTCTGCCCGCCTGGCGGGTATTGATGAAATGCAGCGTCTGATCACCCTGGACACGTTCGGCAATGCGGCATTTTTGGCCGCTGGCTTTGAGGTGGTGCGCGCGGGTGAGCAATACACGGTCAGAAAAGGGATCGGTTATGTCGGCGGGCTGCGTGGCGAACTAACGCAAGAGCAAACGCTTAACGGGCTACGCTCAACCAAACTCTATGCCGATTTCAGCTACCAGGGCAGCGTGGTGGGTAAATGGCAAACGGCGGTTACGCTGCGTGCCGCCAACGATCTGAAAAACTACATTGATGCGGCGGGTTTTGCGCATTATGTGGCTCCGATTGCCAGTATTGACGCGTCCGGTAATGTCACTGATTTGCGGGTATTGGGCGCGCGTTACGATCGGGATATTGACGACATTAAAACGCGCTATGCCATCAAAACGGATTTATCAGCCTGGCAGTACACGGCGAAAGGGGACGAATTAACCCTATCCCCGCCGTATACGCTCAATGCCTGCATGATTTTTATTAACGGGGTTGAACAGGCGCTGAATTACTCGTATTCGCTGGAAGAAAACACCATCACGTTTGCCGAAGCCTTACTAAAAGGTGATTTTGTGAATGTGGTTTTTAATGTGCCGTTGTCAACGCAAGGGGCATTAACAAACGATAGCGAAACCAACGCGCTGTTATATGAAATCGATAAATTGCGGGCAGAGGTTAGAGGGCTAACCGGCAACAATTTTTTAAGCAGCGATAAAAATAACCTGATTGCAGCCGGAACGGATGTGGGGCTTTTTTTGCCGGAAAGCGTGTTGCAGAAAATCACCGGGATTGAAGTCAGTAATTAAGTTTTTAAACAAGGAAGGGAATTATGCCAGCTAAACGCACAGTCACATTAAATTTTAAAACCTCAGACGGAAAAACGTTACCTGCTGCATTCGACGTTTCTGACGGTGCAAGCGCTTATGAAGTCTGGAAAGCACAGGCCGGGAACGCCAATAAAACCGAAGCGCAATATGTGACAGAGAATAAGGGGGCTAAAGGTGATAACAGCGTCAGCATTACCGGCGTTGAGGTAACAATCAAAGAAAACGCGTGAGGTAATACATGGCCGCTGGGCGTACTGTTTCGCTCATTTTTAAAACCAGTGATGGCAAATCGTTACCCGCCATTTCTTTCAATGTTAACGATGGCGCAAAGGGCGATAACGCTTCACTGGTGATTGAGAATTTACGCCCAGCCGTTAAAGGCGGTGAAACGTCTTTTGCGGTGGGCAATGTCAATGTGATTTCTGTGCACCTTAACGGTGTCGGTCAACCGCTGGGATATGCCTACACCGTCGAAGCCAATACGGTGTATCTGGCCGAAGCGGTTAAAAGCACGGATGTGGTATCAATTGAGTTTGTGAGGTAATTAATGGCAAAGCCTACAGGGAAGTTAATCCGCCCGACGCCAGAATCGGTTGGGGCGTTACCCACTGGCGGAACGGCAGTGGCGGCAACAAAACTGGCAACAGCCCGCAAGATTAACGGTGTCGCCTTTGATGGCACCGGCGATATTAATTTATCATCGGCCAATATTGGGGCGCTGACGGATGCACAAGCGGCCCAAAAATATGCGATGCGCTCTATCAAAATTAACGGTCAGCCGCTTTCCGCTGATGTGAATTTGCTGGCTGGTGATGTGAATGCCTGGAATAAAACGGAAGCCGATGGCC
>NZ_JAGFPF010000178.1:0-2893 GCF_025962695.1 Candidatus Symbiopectobacterium sp. NZEC135
CTGGAAGAGGAGATTGAGAAAGATATCGCGGACTACTTCCAAACTCGGATTAGCCGCTATCAGGGCAAATATGATACGCGTCGTCTGGAGAATCTGGTCACGGCAGCGGTGCTGCGCCTGACCGAAGAGATCATCCGCTATGCCGAAGGGAAATTGCAGCGCACGCTGGACAATAAAGTCTATTACGGTTTGGCTACCCATATTGAAAATGCGCTCGATCGCGTGCGTCGCAACAAAAGCATTGTCCATCCGCAGCTAAACCGTATTCGCACCGGTCACCCGGAGGCTTTCAATGCGGCGCTGGATTGCCTGCGCATGATAGAGCGAGTGATGGAAATCACGCTGCCCATCGATGAAGCGGGATTTCTCGCCATGTTCTTTGTCTACAGCGAACGGGATCTGGAGCAGCGACAGACCGATGTCAAGGTGATCGTGGTGGCGCATGGGATAGACACCGCCAGCGCGCTGGTTGCCACCGCCAACGAGCTGCTCGGGGTCAATTATGCGGTGGGTTTTAACGTTCCTCTGTACGAAAAGGCGCAGTTGGTGCTGGAGCGGATTATTCGTCACATTCAGGCCAGCGAAGGCGTGTCGGAAGTGCTGTTGCTGGTCGATATGGGCTCACTGACTACCTTTGGTGCCGCCCTGGCGCAACACTGCGATGTGGCAACGCGTACCATACAGTTAATCAGCACCATGCACATTGTCGAGGCGATCCAGAGCGCCATGAACGGCCTACCGTTACAGGAGGTGTACCATAACGTGCTGATGGTTAACCAGTTGCTTGAACAGGAAGTGCCGCGCGATCGAGAGCCAGCACCCGCCCGCGTGCCCGCCGCCGCCGAGAAGAAACTGGCCATCGTGATGATCTGCACCACCGGAGAAGGCACGGCAAAAGTATTGGAAAACCGCCTGTCACAGGCGCTATCGAGTCGTATGCAGCGCGTCGCCGTGCTCTCGCAGCGTTTTGATAACGATGCCCAGCTCAATCAGGAACTGGCCGTACTGGGCCAACGCTATACGCTGGTTGCGCTGGTCAGCCCGTTCCCCCTCGCCACGGCGCTCACCCAGTTCGATCTGGCCGATGTGCTGTACTACGACGGCGTGACGGCGTTGGATCGGCTGATCGAGCGAGAATCTACCTATCTGCTGGTAGCCGAAACGCTGACACAGATTTTGCAGCATGTGAAACCCGATACGGCGCTGCTTGCCATCAAAGGGTTTAACGCGCGCGTGTCTGCGGCGCTGGGGATAACACTCTCTTCCAATATGCTTATCGGGCTGACCATGCATCTGGCGTGCCTGCTCGATCGTTTGCTGGAGGGGCCAACCCATAGCGACTTTCCCGACAAGGTGCGTTACCTACAACAGCATGACGCGATGATTCGTCTTATTCGTCACGAGCTGGTCGCCATTGAACAGGCGTTTTCGCTGAACATCAGTGAAGACGAAATATGTACCCTTTGCCGTTTTTTTATTTCACAGGACATCAGTCAATCAACAAAAGAGGTTATTAACGCATATCCATAATGAATGTGTAGAAAATATATAAAGCATCGACCAGGCGAGTCACGTTGCCGGGCGTTCTATACCAAAAATTTTCTATCCGGTACGTATAATTATAAAGGAAAGAAAGATGGCTAACCTACAAAATGCCATGTCCGGGCTGCAATTAGCCGCCTCGCACATGCAAAGCAACAAATATTTGATGTCAATTTCCAACGGTTTTACCGCTGCACTTCCAGTATTTATTATCGGGGCATTTTCCACGCTATTGGCGAATCTGCCGATTGACAGTTATTTGGCTTTTATTAAGGCACACGGATTACAGCAGGCGATTGCATTACCCGCCAGCGTGACGTTAAAAATAATGTCGATTTACGTGTGTTTCTTTATTGCTTATAAACTGGCAGGCTCGCTGGGCCATAATGAAATGGTGGTCAGCTCGATTGCTATCATGTGCTTTCTGATCACCAGTCCGGTGACGATAGTGGATGGCGCGGAGGTCATGCCGTTTAAATATCTCGGGGCGGGCGGGCTGTTTGTGGCGATTATGGTTGCCCTGCTGGTGAATAAAATCTATTCCTTTGTTGTCGATCGCCAGCTCACCATACGTATGGGCGACAACGTCCCTCCAGTGGTCGCGGAGACCTTTAACGGCCTGATCCCCGCCATCATCAACGTCATTATTTTTGCCACCATTGCGGCCCTGTTCAAACTGACCTCCGCCGGCAGCTTGCACGCCTACATTTACTTTATTATCCAGCAGCCCTTACTCGGCATCACCGGCTCTTACAGCGGTATGATCACATTTGTGGTGGTAGCGCACGTGCTGTGGCTGTTTGGCATTCACGGTCCGATGGTCACCGGCACTATCTGGAAACCGCTTTATCTGGCGATGGATCTGGAAAACCTGACCGCGTTTCAAAATGGCGATCCGCTGCCGCACATTGTCGGCTATGCCTTCTGGGGCATCTGGGCCAGTCTGGGTGGCAGTGGCTCCACGCTGGGTCTGAACCTGTTGATGGCCTTCAAAGCCAAAAGTGAAGGGTTGAAGAAGTTAGGCCGTATGGCGTTGCCAACCTCGTTCCTGTGCATCAACGAGCCGATTATTTTCGGTATTCCCATTGTACTTAATCCGATGCTGGCGATTCCGTTCGTGCTGGCCCCGGCACTGAACGTCACCGTCGCCTATTTCCTGATCGCAACCGACGTGCTGCCACGCATGATTGGCGTGTTCAACGTGATCGGTATGCCGGTGTTTGCTAACGCCTTTATCCAGGGCAGTTGGCTGTTTGCGCTGCTACAGGTGTTTCTGATCGTGCTCAACACGCTGATTTACTATCCATTTTTCAAACGGCTGGATAACACCATGCGCACTCAGGCCACGCAG
>NZ_JAGFPF010000179.1:0-2880 GCF_025962695.1 Candidatus Symbiopectobacterium sp. NZEC135
CGCAGGGCAGGCGGCAAACATGGCAGGTAAATTTGGAACGGGGCTGGCAAAAGGCTTACGCTATGGAGGTAGGTCGCTAATGCGCGGAACGGTAGGTGATGCCGGAACTGTGCTGCTTAAGGAAATCAGACTCCCCCACGCAAATGAATTCCTCGGGTTAAGTAAAAGTGCATTGAGAGCCGTAGACCCGGGGTTCGAATTATTAAGTAAGGGCGGTAAATTGTTGGACCGCAAATTAGAATCTTTTCTGAGAATGAAACAGAGTAGTATCCCGTTAGCGGATAAAATGTCTTCTTTTCGCTCGGTGGAACCATTACCGTTAACCACCAAAGCCTACATGACCGCGCGTTTGCCTCATTCAGAGATTGAAGTACCCATACAAAAAGTAGGTGCGGATTTACGCGGTGAATATTATTCATTGGTTAATCCTGAAACCGGCGGAATGTTTGGACGGCATTATCACCTATTAGACGACGGCAGGTTGAAACCTGTTGCAACGAGAATACATCAACAGAAAATCAGGCAAAAAAGCACAGTAGAAATAAACCGAATGGATCAAAACCATTTTCCTATGGCAGCCCATAGCCCTGCTATCGATATCACACACATCCCTCCGCTAAGGAAATTTTTGTCATCGTCTGCTTATCTTCCTCCGCATATGCAATTTAATCGCGCTCCCATTGTTCATCAGGAAATACAAAGGCATCTTTCTGACGATTTCACGCATATGGGGGTGGAGTTAAAAAATTTTGTTACCACCAACTATAACCAAAATGATGTCTATTTTGGTCGCTTTAGTCAGACTCCCGATGAAATTCCCGTGCGGTTTGCTCAATTGAAAAATAATCTTCAGCACTATAAAGAAGGTGTTTTATTGGCGAAGCACTGTGCCGATGCTTTGGAGTATGAATTTTCTCGTACGACGATGAGAAACATTCACGGTGAATTACAATTCGCCCCTAGGGGGAACAGGATTGAGTCCTATTTATCCAAAGTGATGAAACTGGATGAAATAGCAGATGCAAACATTGCTAAGATAATAAAGAAAGAAATGATGCAAAGACTGAGGTATCACACCGAAAAAATTAAAGATTATCTCAACAATGAGATTGATAATATCTATTTTGCCTCAAGTGACACTTATGCTCATCCTTATGTTTATAATCCTAATAGCCCAATGGGCTTTGTGGGCAAAGAGGATACTTTTAGACGAATCATTATCATGGTGGATAATTATCATGCCTCACCCCTACTCAGTACAAAATTACACCTTACGGCCTTACATGAGGCGTCACATTTTTCCGGAACACTCGATTTTCAGATTGCACCGTCAACCAGTTTGGTGGGCGATGCCAGTGAATTTATCGAAACGTTTAATGATGGATTGTTGGGGATCAATAACGAATACGTTCATATTGACGACGATTTTATCAATGCGTATCGGCGTGAATTCCCCCATATCGCCATTACTGAAGGCCAATTTAGAGAACTGCTCAAAAGAGATCCGGTGTTAAGAGCGAATGCCTTTATAGAGAATGCGGATTTTCTGGCAAGAATCATCTCCGATCTCGCCAGTCGCGCGCGCCACAATAGCGATATGTATCATCGGAGTAGGAGAGAAACTCAGTTACCTCGCTCGATGGTGTCCGTACTACTCTACCGATTGATGATTGCCAGCATGAAATCGGTAACACCGGATGCCCACGTCTAAGGCTGCTTCCGCCGCGCTGCATGGCGGTGTGTTGACGGGTTTTGCTCCTGTCTCTTTTACGTCATTGTCACGTTTGTTGCAAAGCGAACAATTGTATCATTATGAAATAAAGAGATTTATTCATGGCCCGCGAATTGCAATAGCGTCCTAAAGTCAACTGACATGACGAGGGCACTATGAAGGGGAATGACATTCTGGCGCTGCTTGATGAGCCCGCCTGTGAGCATAACCATAAACAAAAAACCGGGTGCAGCGCACCGAAACCCGGCGCCACGGCAGGGGGGTGCGCCTTTGATGGCGCACAGATCACCTTGCTGCCGCTGGCGGATGTCGCTCATCTGGTGCACGGCCCTATCGGGTGCGCGGGCAGTTCCTGGGATAATCGCGGCAGTCAGAGTTCCGGGCCAAGGTTGAACCGGCTCGGCTTCACCACCGATCTCAATGAGCAGGATGTGATCATGGGGCGCGGTGAACGGCGGTTGTTTCATGCCGTGCGCCATATCGTGGAACGCTACGATCCTGCCGCCGTTTTTGTCTACAACACCTGCGTTCCCGCGATGGAGGGGGATGATATCGATGCGGTGTGCCGTGCCGCAACCGTGGCAGTGGGCGTGCCGGTGATCGCCGTCGATGCCGCAGGTTTTTATGGCAGCAAAAATTTTGGCAACCGTCTGGCCGGTGAGGTGATGCTCAAACAGGTGATCGGCACGCGCGAACCGGCTCCGTGGCCGGAAAGCAGCCCGATCCCTGTCGCGCAGCGTCACGATATCGGCTTAATTGGCGAGTTCAATATCGCCGGTGAGTTCTGGCATGTACATCCGCTACTCGACGAACTGGGCATTCGCGTGTTGGGCAATTTGTCCGGCGATGGACGCTTTGCCGAAATTCAGACCTTGCACCGCGCACAGGCTAACATGCTGGTGTGTTCCCGCGCGCTCATCAACGTGGCGCGCAGTCTGGAGCAACGTTACGGCACACCGTGGTTTGAAGGCAGCTTCTACGGGGTACGTGCCATGTCTGACGCGCTGCGCCAGCTTGCCGCCCTGTTGCAGGACGATTCTCTGATGCAACGTACCGAAACGCTGATCGCTCGGGAAGAAGCCGCTGCGGAAAAGGCGTTGGCACCGTATCGCGCACGGCTTAAAGGGCGCAAGGCACTGCTCTATACC
>NZ_JAGFPF010000017.1:0-86069 GCF_025962695.1 Candidatus Symbiopectobacterium sp. NZEC135
ATCATCGTTCATCCTGGTTCAGGGTGTTTTTGCAAGAGTGACGCCAACCGGGTTACCAGCTTGTTACTGATTTAAGATAGTTGCTTTCTCAAAACGAGAAACCGCTGCGCCGCTGCCGTTGTTGCGTATTGAGCAATAATAAATCGCTATCCATTGGCCATGCGCGCAGCGCGTTTGCGAGCAACCGCGCGATGTAGCGGTGCAGGGAAGAAGATCGATAACGGTGCAGAGCGTCGATTTTTTGCACTATTAACGAGAGTAGCGATAAGGTATTGCTATTTCTCGCTTTGAGAAACGGCGCTTGCTACCCCACCGTTAGCGTCAATGCCGGGCAAGGTAAACAGGCGACAGGTGTTGCGATACAGCGCATCCGCTATCACCTCCGGCGGCTCTGTGCGCAACTCACACAGGGTGTGAAACACATTTGCCGCACGCTCGGGGCGATTGGGTTGCCCCTGAAAACCATTGAGCGGCATATCGGGCGCATCAGTTTCCAGCAACAGGCTATCGAGAGGAAGGCGAGAAATCGCCTGACGGGTTTTGTTGGCGCGTGGATAGGTAATGGTGCCACCGACACCAATGCAGTATCCCAATTTGATAAAGGCCAGCGCCTGCTGCTCACTGCCAGCAAATCCGTGCACCACACCTTTGCGCGGCACATCAATACGGCGCAATAACTGCGCCAAACGATCGTGCGTGCGTCGGGAGTGCAGCATCACCGGCAAGTCATAGCGCTTTGCCAGCGCCAGTTGCGCTTCCAGAAGTTCGCATTGGCGTTCGAAACGGGGTTCAGGCATGTACAGATCCAGCCCGATTTCCCCTACCGCGATCAGCCTGTCATCGCGTTGGCGTAGTTGCTGTTCAAGCAGATCCAGATCGTGGTCCTGATGATGAGCAACGTAGAGTGGATGCAAACCAAGGGCAGCAAAAATCGCGGGGTGAGTGTGAGAAAGCGCAGTGATGCGCGCAAAATAACGGGACTCAACCGCAGGCACCAGGATATGCGTTACCCCGGCTGTAGCGGCGAGCGCAATACTTGCCACTTCATTTTCGCCAAACGGCGGAAAATCAAAGTGACAATGGGTATCTATAAAGGAAAACGGTCTGAGGAAACGATCCATGCCTTAGTATAACGCGGCCTTAGCGCAACGTTAAACAAGCACAACGTAAAATCAGTACAGCGTTAAATCAGTGCAGCGTTGCCGAACTTTTTCCCGTCTGCACTGCAGCATCAGACAATTCATCGCCCTCTTGCAGACCGTAATCTTCCTGCAAGATACCGGCGAGATAATCATTGTTACTTTCCAGCCAGGCACAATCGCTGTCAAACCACTCGGCCCACAGCGCCCAGAAGTTCCCTCTCAACTGCTTCCATCGACCTACCACGATATCGCTATTCATCACGAACCTCCCGAACAAACCGCACCGTAATCACACCAACGTTCAGCAAGCATCGCAAACAGTATGCGGGGTGACGATGACAATCTTATTATGGTTCAGATTGATTTTCGTTAACACCCCGTGCGCAGGCTAACATTTCAGACAAATGGCGATTGTGGTACTTCTATACCCTAAATAATTCGAGTTACAGGAAGGCGGCAAGTGAAAGACAAATTTGTCTGGAACAAATTTGAACAGCGCCTGCGCTGGCCCGTAGGGTGAACCTCAGGGATGAGGTTCATTCATCCCGATGAGCTTACTCAGGTAAGTGATTCGGGTGAGTGAACGCAGCCAACGCACCTGTAACTCGAAGTATGACGGGTATAGTTAGGGTCGCTTACGTCCCGCAAACAGACTGATCAAAAACAGGATAATCCCGACAATAAAGACAATTTTGGCCGCCCCCGCTGCGGTACCTGCCAGTCCGCCGAATCCCAACGCCGCCGCAATCAGTGCGATCACCAGAAAAATAATGCCCCAACGAAACATACGCTCTCCTTACCTTAATGAGGGTGAGTGGCGCTCATCCTGAGGTTAATTACGCATACCGCTGCGTTTCCACCTGTGTTTGATGCTTACGACACCACGTGCTAATTGGCGTGAGGATGGCGGAGGTTACCCTCCGCCGACTACGTGAGCATTAAAGGCCGATATACCCGTCGTACTTCAAGCTGCAGGACAAAACGAGAACGTTTTGTCCTGCAACTCGAATTATTTAGGGTATAGGCCCGTTAATGGGTGACAGTCAGATCGTTTTTAACGCTTTTCACACCGGATACTGCCTTAGCAATACTCTCTGCGCGCGCTGATTGCGCAGTGTTTTTCACGTTACCGCTCAGTTGCACCACCCCTTCCTGGGTTTCCACTTTCACGTGGCGCGACGGCACGATTTTATCAGCCAGCAGTTTGGCCTTGATGCTGCTGGTGATGACTGCATCATCGGTATAAGAACCCACTGACTGAGTGGCATTATCCTTGATTTGCAGTTTGTCACTCACCGACTGCACGCCTTCTGTCTTGGTCGCCACCGCGACAGCTTGTGCTGCCACCGCCTGGCTAGGGACAAAGCCGGTCAGCGTAACCACGCCTTTGGTGGTGGAGACGGAGATGTCCCCGCTCTCGATTCCTTTATCATCCATCAGGGCACTTTTCACCTTGGCGGTAATGGTGCTGTCATCCATATAGCCAGAGGCTTTCTGGAGAGAACTGTCAATTTTTGCGCCCGTCGTTGTCGCGGCCTGCTGCACTTTCTGCCCCAGCGTCTCTTCTGCCAGTGCATTGCCTGCCGTCAGCAGGCTACCCAGTACAACAGCCATCATCGTTTTTGCGTTAAGGATGTTTTTCATCGATTATTTCCTTTTGCTATGGTCCACGCGGACATCAATCACGCGGGTGTTGGCACTCAATGCAACTCAGCAAAAACCAAGCGTTTAACGTTGCCAAATACCAAGTAGTCGATATAACGCACTACATGGTTTATCACCAGCAGTGAAACTCACTAATTGTTAACGCGATATTAACTATAGTGCATGGAACGACGATTCCTAGCGGAATAGGGAGGAAAAGTCCCTTTTCGGTGGCATTTCGGATTTGTCCGTGGGAAAAAAGGGCGGGAGGAAATCAAATAAAATCAAGTCAACAATTTGATAAATAACAATAAAATAGACCCGGCGTTTAAAAAACCGGACGCTATGCCCGAATCCTTTTAAACGCCGGTTTTTTAACCGACTATACCGCAGTTGCCGAAAAATCAGTGCTCGCGGGTTTTGAAGAAAGTGACATCCGGGTAGCGTTCCTGCGTCAAATTCAGGTTCACCATAGTCGGTGCCACATAAGCCAGGTTGTCGCCACCATCGAGCGCCAAATGCAATTCATTCTTACGCTTGAACTCTTCAAATTTCTTCGCATCGGCACACTCAACCCAACGCGCGGTAGAGACGTTGACCGATTCATAGATGGCTTCCACGTTGTACTCTGATTTCAAGCGTGCCACCACCACGTCAAACTGCAACACCCCCACGGCCCCGACAATCAAATCGTTGTTGGCCAGCGGGCGGAACACCTGCACCGCGCCCTCTTCCGAAAGCTGCACCAGCCCTTTAAGCAACTGTTTCTGCTTTAACGGATCGCGCAGACGGATACGGCGGAACAGTTCCGGCGCAAAGTTCGGGATACCGGTGAATTTCATCTCTTCACCTTGGGTAAAGGTATCACCAATCTGGATGGTGCCGTGGTTGTGCAACCCAATGATATCGCCGGGGAATGCTTCTTCCACATGGGAACGATCACCCGCCATAAAGGTCAGCGCATCGGAAATAACCACATCCTTGCCGGTACGCACCTGACGCAGCTTCATGCTCTTTTCATACTTGCCGGATACCACGCGCATAAAGGCGACGCGGTCACGGTGTTTCGGGTCCATGTTCGCCTGAATCTTGAACACGAAACCCGTGAATTTCTCTTCCTGCGCGGTCACGGTGCGGGTATCCGTATTGCGCGGCATCGGCGCAGGAGCCCAGGCGACCAGTCCATCCAGCATATGGTCGACACCGAAGTTGCCCAGCGCGGTGCCAAAGAACACCGGCGTCAAGGCACCAGACAGGAAAGCCTCCAGCTCAAACTCATGAGAAGCGCCCTGCACCAACTCCAGTTCCTCACGCAGCTGTGCAGCCAGATCTTCACCGACGGCTTTATCCAGATCCGGGTTATTTAGCCCTTTGACAATACGCACTTCCTGAATAGTGTGGCCCTTCCCGGTCTGGTAAAGGTAGGTTTCGTCTTTGTACAGGTGGTAAACGCCCTTGAACAGCTTGCCGCAGCCAATCGGCCAGGTGATCGGCGCACAGTCGATTTTCAGCTCACTCTCGACCTCATCCAGCACTTCCATCGGATCGCGGATATCGCGGTCAAGCTTGTTCATGAACGTCAGGATCGGCGTATCACGCAGACGCGTCACTTCCATCAGCTTACGGGTACGATCTTCCACGCCTTTTGCCGCATCGATCACCATCAGGCAGCAGTCCACTGCCGTCAACGTGCGGTAAGTATCTTCGGAGAAGTCTTCGTGCCCCGGGGTATCCAGCAGATTGACCAGCGCCTCCCGATACGGGAACTGCATCACGGACGTGGTGATAGAGATACCACGCTGCTTTTCCATCTCCATCCAGTCTGACTTAGCGTGCTGGTTCGAGCCGCGCCCTTTCACCGTCCCGGCGGTCTGAATGGCCTGTCCGAACAGCAGTACCTTCTCGGTAATGGTGGTTTTACCGGCATCGGGGTGGGAGATAATGGCGAACGTTCTGCGTTTCGCAACTTCGCGGGCGTATTCACTTGGAGACATGATTTTCAGGTTTCTTATGTTAACCACCCGGCGAGAGCATCGGCATCAGGATGTTCGCGTCAGGCAAAGTGGGAAAAAAACGTATTAGCCGGGTATTTTCCCTGATTTGTGGGTGAGACACAATCAATCGGCGCATATTCGCGCAATACGCTGGAAATAAAAGGCAATGTATCCCCGCAAGCACCGGAGAAAGAAATCTGGCATGCTGTTTTCACCCTGCCGCCTCTGCTACCCATCAGGAGCAACGATGAACGATTGGAACCCCGCACTCTATTTACGCTTTGCCAATGAACGCACCCGCCCTGCACAGGAACTGGTTGCACGCATTGCCCATTCGAATCCCAACACTGTCAGCGATCTGGGCTGCGGGCCGGGTAACAGCACTGAGCTATTAGCGCAGGCGTGGCCGCACGCGGCGGTGACCGGCGTTGATAGCTCGGCAGCCATGCTGGCGCAAGCGCGCGAACGTCTGCCGCAACAACAGTTTGAGCTAGCGGATATCGCCACCTGGCAGCCCGCACAGCCACAGGATGTGATTTATGCCAACGCTTCGTTGCAATGGGTGCCGGAGCACGCACAGTTATTTCCGCACCTGGCACGGCAGTTAGCGCAAGGGGGCATGCTGGCGGTACAGATGCCGGATAATCTGGACGAGCCTAGCCACCGACTGATGCGTGCGGTGGCCGAACAGGGACGCTGGCACGAGAAAATTGGCGATACCGCCAGTGTGCGCCAACGCCTGCTTACCAGCAGCGCTTATTACGATCTGCTGACGAATGCCGGTTGCGACGTCGATCTGTGGCGCACCACCTACTATCACCCGATGGACGACGCTCAGGCGATTGTCGATTGGCTGCGCGCTACCGGCCTGCGCCCTTTCCTGGCACCGCTTGATGATGCCGAACAGGCCGCCTTCCTTGATAGCTATCGCCAACAGTTGGAAACCGCCTACCCGCCACACGCCAACGGCAAACGCCTGCTGGCATTCCCGCGCCTGTTTATCGTGGCGCGCAAACGTTAATCTTGTTCCCGCGCGGACGAGAAAGGCGCTAGCTCAACGGTAAGACGAGTATGCCGTGTCGTTAGCGGACTGGGTATCACTGCGTCAGGCTAATCAGGCCTATCCGTTTTTTCCGTTGATGCGGTTGGCGCGCGTTCATCATCCTCTTTTATCGGCGTACTGGCGGTGAGGAGATAGGGCGACTGCTGCCAGCGGCTGCGACGGTGCTGCAACAGCGTGCGGGCCAGAATAATGCCGATCGCTAATGCCAACAGAATCATCAGACGCAAGATATTGGTGGTGTTATCGACCTGCTTGGCTTCGGTCGCCAACACGTGAGTATCGAGCGTCATGCGCAGAAACCCGATCGGGCCATCCTTGCCGTTGATGGGCTGCACGATTTGGTGGTTGAAATAACTCCCCACCCGCTTGCCATCCAGCGCCAGCCGATCGCGTACCACAACCTCTTCTCCAGTTCGGGCAATCAATGAACCGTCCTGCTGATAGAGTGCCGCGTCCAGAATGCGGCTATTTTGCGTTAATTGCGCCAGCATCGTACTGATTTTCTGGCTGTTATCATCGTTGCTTTCCATCAGCGGTGTCAGGCTGAATGCAACCTGCCGCGCCAGCGTGCGCGCAATGTCTTCAACCTGCTCGGAACGCGCCATTTGATGACTCAGGCTGAAATAGGACGCCCCCTGCATCAGGGCAACCAGCAGCGCCAGGCATATCAGTACAATAGCGGTGCGGTGTAAGCGGAATTTTAACCGGGTGTGGACCATGAGAATCCCTGAGCGATTTGCATACTTTCATGTTGCCAGAAGCGATAGCGATAGGATAGCTTGTTGCCCTGTTTTCTGAGTGATGTTCTGTTATGTTTACCCGCGTCAGTACGCGCTATTTTTGCCAGAAGAGGATGCCCCATGCCGAATAGTCAGACCTACCGCGATCTCCCTAACGAGATTAACTGTTGGCCGGGACTGCCGTTATCACTCAGCGGTGATGAAGTGATGCCGCTCGACTACCGCGCGGGGGACACCGGCTGGCTGCTCTACGGCGACGTACTCGATAAAAATTTGCTCTCGCGTTACCAGCGCAAGCTCGGTGCAGCGATGGTGATCGTCAGCGCCTGGAATGTGGAAGATTATCAGGTGGTGCGTTTGGCCGGTTCGCTCACGCCACGCGCCACCAAACTGGCTCATGAACTGGGGATGGATGTGGCCCCGATGTGCAACACGCCGACGCTGCGCGCGCCCGGTTTGCTGGTGATGGACATGGATTCCACCGCCATTCAGATTGAATGCATTGATGAAATCGCCAAACTGGCCGGCACCGGAGAGAAGGTGGCGGCGATCACCGAACGGGCGATGCGCGGTGAGCTGGATTTCGCTGCCAGTCTGCGCGAGCGCGTGAGCACCCTGAAGGGAGCCGATGCCGATATCCTGCAAAAAGTGCGTAAAAATCTGCCGCTAATGCCGGGGCTGACCTACATGGTCGAGCAGTTACAGGCTGCGGGCTGGCACGTCGCCATTGCGTCTGGCGGCTTTACCTATTTCGCCGATCATTTGAAAGAGAAACTTGGCCTGGTGGCAGCAGTGGCTAACGAAATGGGCCTGCGCGACGGTAAGTTGACCGGTGAAGTGGTAGGCCCGATCGTCGATGCAAAATATAAAGCCAAAACCCTGCGCCAACTGGCGGAACAGTTGGAGATCCCCGAAGAGCAGACCATTGCCATCGGTGACGGGGCCAACGATCTGGTGATGATCAAGGCATCCGGGCTCGGCATCGCCTATCATGCCAAACCCAAAGTGAATGAACAGGCCCCCGTCAGTATCCGCCACGCCGATTTAACCGGCGTTATGTGCGTGCTGAGCGGCAGCCTGCGGCACGAAAAACGCTAACAGCAGTGAGGTGAACCGTGGCAAAAGCCGTTAAACGCGCCTTCGTTTGCAACGAATGTGGTGCTGATTACCCGCGCTGGCAGGGCCAATGCAGTGCCTGTAACGCCTGGAACACCATTACCGAAGTGCGACTGGCCGCCGCCGCGACGTCCCGCACCGATCGCCGTACCGGCTATGCGGGCGACCATGAAGGCATCAGCCGGGTACAAAAGCTCTCTGACATCAGCCTGGAAGCGCTGCCGCGTTTTTCCACCGGCTTTAGCGAGTTCGATCGCGTGTTGGGCGGCGGCGTGGTCCCCGGCAGCGCCATTCTGATCGGGGGCAACCCCGGCGCGGGGAAAAGTACCCTGCTGCTGCAAACCTTGTGCAAACTCTCCGAGCAGATGAAAACCCTGTACGTCACCGGGGAAGAGTCGCTACAACAGGTAGCGATGCGCGCGCACCGCTTGGGCCTGCCGACCCAGCATCTCAACATGCTGTCCGAAACCAGCATTGAGCAAATCTGCCTGATTGCCGAGCAGGAGCAGCCCAGGCTAATGGTGATCGACTCGATTCAGGTGATGCATCTGGCCGATATCCAATCCTCACCCGGCAGCGTGGCACAGGTGCGGGAAACCGCCGCCTACCTCACCCGTTTTGCCAAAACCCGCGGTGTCGCTATCGTGATGGTGGGCCACGTCACCAAAGATGGTTCATTGGCGGGTCCCAAGGTGCTGGAGCACTGCATTGACTGCTCCGTGCTGCTCGACGGTGATGCAGATTCCCGTTTTCGCACCCTGCGCAGCCACAAAAACCGTTTCGGCGCCGTCAACGAATTGGGGGTGTTCGCCATGACCGAGCAGGGATTGCGCGAAGTTAGCAACCCCTCCGCCATTTTCCTCAGCCGGGGGGATGAAGTCATGTCCGGCAGCTCCGTGATGGTGGTGTGGGAAGGCACACGCCCGCTGCTGGTAGAGATTCAGGCGCTGGTCGATCACTCGATGATGGCCAACCCACGTCGCGTTGCCGTCGGTCTGGAACAGAACCGACTGGCACTCCTGCTGGCCGTGCTACACCGCCACGGTGGACTGCAAATGGCGGATCAGGATGTGTTCGTGAACGTGGTGGGTGGCGTAAAAGTCACTGAAACCAGCGCCGATCTGGCACTGCTGCTGTCGTTGGTCTCAAGCCTGCGCGACAGGCCGCTGCCGCAGGATCTGGTGGTGTTCGGCGAAGTGGGGCTCTCCGGTGAAATAAGGCCAGTGCCCAGCGGTCAAGAACGTATTTCCGAAGCGGCCAAGCACGGCTTCAAGCGCGCCATCGTCCCGCATGCTAATGCGCCCAAACGCCCACCCGCCAACATGCAGGTGTTTGGCGTGAAAAAGCTGACTGACGCACTGGCGATCCTCGACGATCTTTAACGCCCAACCGTCGGGAACATGCGCGCAGGTTGAGAAAGCTTGTGGTATCTTGGTTTAGCATGCTAAACACACGTGCTAAACCAAGAGTGCCTGACAATGTCATCTTTTGATTACCTGAAACCCGCCATCCGCAAGAAAGGGTGTACCCTTCAGCAGGTTGCCGATGCAACCGATATGACCAAGGGCTATCTCAGCCAGTTGCTGAATGCCAAGATCAAAAACCCCAGCGCTCAAAAGCTGGAAGCGCTGCACCGCTTTCTGGAACTGGAATTTCCCCGCCACGACAAAACCATCGGGGTGGTGTTCGGCAAGTTTTATCCGCTGCATACCGGCCATATCTACCTGATCCAGCGCGCCTGTAGTCAGGTTGATGAATTGCATGTGATCCTGGGTTACGACGAATCACGCGACCGCCTGCTGTTTGAGCACAGCGCCATGTCGCAGCAGCCCACCGTGAGCGATCGTCTGCGTTGGCTGTTACAAACCTTTAAATATCAGAAGAATATCCGCATTCACGCCTTTAACGAAGAAGGCATGGAGCCTTACCCGCACGGCTGGGATATTTGGAGTCGCGGTATCAAGGCCTTTATGCAAGAGAAGGCGATTGAACCCAACTTTGTCTATACCAGCGAAGCCAAAGATGCCCCGCAGTATCGCGAACAGTTAGGCATCGACGCGGTGTTGGTTGACCCGGAACGCTCATTTATGAACATCAGCGGTGCACAGATCCGTCACGATCCGTTCCGCTATTGGGACTATATTCCCACCGAAGTGAAGCCCTTTTTCGTGCGCACCGTTGCCATTCTCGGCGGTGAATCCAGCGGTAAATCGACGCTGGTCAACAAGCTCGCCAATATTTTCAACACCACCAGCGCCTGGGAGTTTGGCCGGGATTATGTCTTTTCCCATCTGGGCGGCGATGAGATGGCGCTGCAATATTCCGATTACGACAAAATCGCGTTAGGGCAAGCTCAATATATTGATTTTGCTGTGAAATATGCCAACAAAGTGGCCTTTATCGACACCGACTTCATCACCACCCAGGCATTTTGCAAGCAGTATGAAGGGCGCGAACACCCCTTTGTTCAGGCGTTGATTGACGAATACCGGTTTGATCTGGTGATCCTGTTGGAAAACAATACGCCGTGGGTCGCAGATGGTTTACGTAGCCTGGGTAGCAGTACCGCACGCAGTGCGTTCCAAACGCTGCTCAAAACCATGCTGGTGAAGAATAACGCCCCTTACGTACACGTGACCGAATCAGATTATGATTCGCGCTTCCTGCGCTGCGTAGAACTGGTACAGCAAATGCTGTCGCACCGCACGTCTGGCGGGCCGGATACGCCGACGCTCTAATCAACGACGGATTACCACTGCCAGCGGCGAGAGGGGGTCAGAATGGCGGGCAACGGGATGTCCCACGCTTCGTTCGGGATGGCATCGACCTGCTGGCAATCATGGGCCAAGCCAATCGGGTATGGCCCCCGCTGTTGCCAGCGCTGTAAGGTTCGGTCATAAAACCCACCGCCCATGCCCAGACGTTGTCCCTGCGCATCGAACGCCACCAACGGCGTAAACAGCACATCGAGTTGGATGAGCGGCAACACGCGGCGCACATCCAGACGTGGCTCAAAGATCTTCAGGCGATTCTTCACCAGCGGTGTCTGCGCGTCGTAGTGTAAAAACAGCAAATGCCCCGGCGAAAACGGGTGCAGTACCGGCAGATACACCGCCTTTCCCTGCTGCCACAGATGGGCAATCAACGGCTGGGTATCCAGCTCACCGTCAAACGACAAAAACAGCGCAATCCGCTGTGCCTGCTGCACTTCAGGTTGTTCCAACGCACGTTCAGCAATCTGCTGGGCAAACCGGGCTTGTTGTTCCTGCGTGAGCGCACGGCGCAACTGACGCACGCGGTCGCGCATGGCCTGACGCTGTTGCTGTGGCGAAATGGGCATGGACGCAGAAGTCATAGGCAATAACAGGGAAAAGAAAGGAGAGAAGGGATCTCCGAGATGCCGCCGCAGGTGGTAACCCTTGAACCCTTGGTTCAAGGTGAACATACCGTCGCAACCATAAGGCTTCTCGGACGAACCGAGCATGCTCACCGGTTGCGGAGCGTTACATTCTGTTGGTTTGAAATATCGGCTCAGGGGACTGACCCGCAGACAAACACCTCAGAGAAATTTTATTCTTTACTCGTCAGTAACTCTATCACGCTTTATAGCGAAAAACATCGGTCAACTAACAAAAATCAATGTAAAAAACCAAAACGCTAGACTTTTTCGACTCACTCGAAAGGCGTGCCCTGACGATCGGTTATGCGCCCTTGCTCCAGCAAGGCCTGCTCGATGGTCTGCTGCAACATACGGATGCGCTGCTCCATATTTGCTGCGTAATCGCGCGTTTTCAGGCGCTCTTGCGCCAACTCATGGCATACGTTCAGTGCAGCGATAAACACCAATTGTTCCGTGTTGGTTACGCGTGTGCGCACTTTGAGATCCTGCAACCGCTGGTTAAGATCTTCCGCAGCCTGATTCAACGCTTCCTGTTGTTCCGGCGGACAATTGACTCTTAACGAACGGCCAAAGATTTGAATATCTACTGGTTGTGCAGACATGCCCCTTTCCTGCCTCATTTCGTTTTCTGCGCCGCAGAAAAAATTCATATCACGGACTGGTGACAGCCCCTTCACGCGGGCGCCACTATAATAACTCAACATAGAAGAAACAAGCCCTTTCTGGCATAGCAGCCGAGCTTGGTGGTAGCATAACACGATACCAACCCGCCAACGATGAACAAAGCACATGTCCATAGAAACCACGTATCCCGGCTATGAAACCCTAGACGCGCTCCTGACACAGCAACAAGTTGCACTGACGGCAGCGGAAATGCACGGGCTTATCAGCGGTATCCTGTGCGGGGGCAACACCGATGACAGTTGGAAAACGTTGTTACACGAGCTGACAAACGATGGTCTGGCGTTTTCTCACCTGGTTTCTCAGCCCCTGCAAACGCTGTATCAGGTCACCAAAGAAGCGCTGGAAGAGAGTGGATTTGAATTTCAACTGCTGCTGCCGGATGACGACAACACGACAGTAAGCGTGTTTGATCGCGCCGACGCGCTGGCCGGTTGGGTCAATCACTTTCTGCTCGGACTAGGCGTCGTTCAGCCACGTCTGAACAAGGCACAGGGCGAACTGAAAGAAGCCATCGACGATTTGCGCAATATTGCCCAGCTCGGTTATGACGAAGATGAAGATCAGGAAGAACTGGCGCAATCACTAGAAGAGATCATCGAATACGTCAGAGTGTCCGCCATTCTCTGCCACAGTGAATATACACGCCCGGTACAGACCGCACCGGAGAAGAAAAAACCAACGCTACATTAATCGCGCATCCACCCTTACCCGCAGGGGTTCCCACGCAGGAGGGGAATTACCGAATGCGCATCACACAGGAGCAGGTGATGATTCAACAAGACGCTTTTGGTCAGGAATATACTCGCCGCCGCCAGCAGTTGCTGGAAAAAATGGCTCCCGCCAGCGCAGCGATCTTTTTTGCCGCACCGGAAGCCACGCGCAGCGCTGACAGTGAGTACCCTTATCGCCAGAACAGCGATTTCTGGTACTTCACCGGGTTTAACGAGCCGGAAGCGGTGCTGTTACTGGTAAAAAGCGATGAGCACCATCACCACACCGTCCTGTTCAACCGCGTGCGCGATGTCACGGCGGAAATCTGGTTTGGACGCCGTCTGGGGCAGGAAGCGGCCCCGTCGCGCTTGAATGTCGATCGCGCGCTGCCCTTTAGCGATATCAATGCGCAATTGCACCTGCTGCTCAACGGACTGGACGTGATTTATCACGCTCAGGGGCTGTACGAGTACGCGGACCGCCTGCTGTTTAACGCGCTGGAAACGCTGCGAAACGGCACGCGTCAGGGGCTCATCGCACCGCCGACGCTGACCGACTGGCGCCCCTGGGTGCACGAGATGCGCCTGTTTAAATCCCCGAAAGAGCTGGAGCTGATGCGCCGGGCCGGAGAGATCACCGCCAAAGCCCATACCCGCGCCATGACAACCTGCGAACCCGACATGTACGAATACCAGTTGGAAGGGGAAATTCATCATGAATTTACCCGCCACGGTGCGCGCTATCCGTCGTATAACACCATTGTCGGCAGCGGTGATAACGGCTGCATTCTGCACTACACCGAAAACGAACGGCGAATGCGCGAGGGCGATTTAGTGCTGATTGACGCGGGCTGCGAATATCAGGGCTATGCCGGTGATATCACGCGGACCTTCCCGGTGAGCGGCAAATTCAGCGCCCCACAGCGCGCGATTTACGACATTGTGCTGGCGTCACAGCGCAAAGCACTGACGCTGTTTAAGCCCGGTGTCAGCATTCGTGAAGTGAATGAGCAAGTGATTCGTATCATGGTCGACGGGTTGGTTAAACTCGGCGTGCTGAAAGGTAGCGTCGATGAACTGATCGCCGAACAGGCGCACCGCGCGTTCTATATGCACGGACTCAGCCATTGGCTGGGATTGGACGTGCACGATGTTGGCGATTACGGCGCGTCAGAACGCAGCCGTTTGTTGGAACCCGGCATGGTGCTCACGGTCGAACCGGGGCTCTATATCGCGCCAGACGCCAAAGTGCCCCATGAGTATCGCGGCATCGGTATCCGTATCGAGGATGACATTGTGATTACTGACAGCGGTAACGACGTACTGACGGCGGGCGTCGTAAAAGACGCCGACGACATTGAAGCGTTGATGGCACAGGCCCGTGCCGCACGCCAGGTTGCGAGATAATCGCGATGACAATCCTGATAGTCGGCGCAGGCATGGCGGGCGCAACGCTGGCGCTGGCCATTTCCGCCCTTTCCGGCGGTACCCTTCCCGTCGAGGTGATTGAAGCACACTCACCGCTGGACAGCGCACATCCCGGCTTCGACGCCCGCGCTATCGCACTGGCGGAAGGCACCGTGCAGCAGCTCAAGCGTATCGGTGTCTGGCAAGCTATCGCCAGTGACGCGGAACCCATCACCTCAGTGCACGTCAGCGATCGCGGCCACGCCGGCGTGGTCAACATGCAGGCCAGTGATTATCGCACCGCCGCGTTGGGTTACGTGGTAGAACTCCATCAGGTTGGGCAAGCGCTGTTTCGGTTACTCCACAATGCACCGGGCGTGCGCGTGCACTGTCCGCGCAAGGTCGTACACGTTGAACGCAGTAAAGAACAGGCCACCCTGCAACTGGATGACGGCAGTACGCTGCACGGGCAGCTGTTGGTGGCGGCAGACGGCTCTTCCTCCGCGCTGGCGCAGGCCTGCGGTATGCAGTGGCAGACCGAGGAGTATCCGCAGTTTGCCGTTATTGCCAACATCCGCACCCAACTGCCTCACGCGGGCAAAGCCTTTGAGCGCTTTACCCCTGACGGCCCGTTGGCCCTGTTGCCAATGCGCGGTGGACGCAGTTCACTGGTATGGTGCCACCCGTTATCACATCAGGCTCAGGTGGCCGCCTGGAGCGAGGCCGAATGCCGCGCGGCGCTGCAACGCGCCTTTGGCTGGCGATTGGGCGCGATTACCCACATCGGCGAACGTCACACCTACCCGCTGCGATTGGTGACGGCGGCACGTCATATCGCGCATCGTGTGGCGCTGGTGGGCAATGCGGCGCAAACGCTGCACCCGATTGCCGGACAAGGATTCAACCTTGGGCTACGCGACGTGATGTCGCTGGCAGAAACCCTGACACAGGCCGCCGCACATCAGGAAGATACTGGCAGCTATCGCGTGCTGAGCCGCTACGCCCAGCGCCGAGAACCCGATCAGCAGGCGACCATCGCGCTAACAGACGGTCTGGTACGTCTGTTCGCCAACAGCATTACCCCACTGGAAGTGGGCCGCAATCTGGGTTTGATGACCATGAATACCGTTGCGCCCGTGCGTGATACCTTTGCGCGCCGCACGTTGGGTTGGGTCAGTCGTTAATGCAAGCAACAGGAAACAGGGCTTATGCAATCATTTGATGTGGTTATCGCGGGCGGCGGCATGGTGGGTCTGGCACTGGCCTGTGGGCTACAACAGTCCGGGCTGCGCATCGCCGTTCTGGAACAGCGCACGCCGCCACAGACGGCAGCAGACGGGGCTTATGCGCTACGCGTCTCCGCCATTAACGCGGCCAGCGAATGCCTGCTGCGTCATCTCGATGTCTGGCAAGCGATCGAAGCCGAACGCATCAGCCCCTATAACGGCATGTATGTGTGGGACAAAGACAGCTTCGGCAATATCCATTTCGAGGGCGAGGCCTATGGTTTTTCCCGCCTCGGCCACATTATCGAAAACGATGTCATTCAACGCGCCCTGTGGCAGCGAGCCGAGAAAGCAAAAGACATTACCCTGATAGCACCGGCGGTATTGCAGCAGGTGGCCTGGGGCGAGAACGAAGCGTTTATCACGCTGGACGATGGCACCATGCTCACAGCGCGCTTGGTGGTCGGCGCAGACGGCGCCCACTCCTGGCTACGTCAGCAAGCCGATATTCCTCTGACGTTCTGGGATTACGGCCATCACGCGCTGGTAGCAACCGTGCGCACCGAACGCCCACACGAGGGCGTGGCGCGCCAAGTGTTTCACGGCGATGGCATTCTGGCATTTCTGCCGTTAGCGGAGGCAAACCTGTGCTCGATTGTCTGGTCGCTGCCACCGTTGCAGGCCGACGCCATGCTGGCGCTGCCCGGGGAGGCTTTCGACCAGCAACTGGCGATCGCCTTTGACACGCATCTTGGGCGGTGTACCACCCTCAGTGCCCGGCAAACACACCCGTTAACCGGGCGCTATGCGCGCAGCTTTGCCGCGCATCGGCTGGCGCTGGTGGGCGATGCGGCACACACCATCCACCCGCTCGCCGGACAGGGCGTCAACCTCGGATTTATGGATGTCGCTACGCTTATCGCCGAAATCAAACGCTTACAGGGGCAAGGTAAGGATTTCGGGCAACACCTCTACCTGCGACGCTATGAACGCCAGCGCAAGCACAGTGCCGCGCTGATGTTAGCCAGCATGCAAGGGTTCAGGGAACTGTTTAACGGAGAGAACCCGGCGAAAAAACTGCTGCGTGATATTGGCCTGACGCTGGCAAACCGCCTGCCGGGGGTAAAACCGGTGCTGGTGCGTCAGGCGATGGGATTAAATGACCTGCCGGAATGGCTGGCGCAAGCCGCTACCCCGCAGTAAATGGAGCGGTACGCCAGAGTAGGCGTACCGTTAACCTCACTTCTTTTCGTGGCGCGTGGCTTTATCCAGATAGCCCATCAGAAACGCCGACAGCACAAACGTCAGGTGGATAATCACATACCACATCAGCTTGTTATCCGGCGTGTTGCGCGCATCCATAAACACGCGCAGCAAATGGATGGAAGAGATGGCGACGATCGATGCCGCGACTTTATTCTTGAGTGAGCCAGAGTCCATTTTGCCAAGCCAGCTCAGTTTCTCCCGATCCTCATCAATGTTCAGCGTCGAGACAAAGTTCTCATAGCCAGACAGCATCACCATCACCAACAGGCCGCCCACCAGCGTCATATCAATCAGCGACAGCAACACCAGGATCAAATCGGCCTCTGCCAATGCAAAGACGCTTGGCAGAATGTGAAACACTTCCTGGAAAAATTTGAGCATCAGCGCCAGCAACCCAAGCGACAGTCCCAGATAGATCGGGGCCAGCAGCCAACGCGAGGTGTACATCAGGTTTTCAATAAAACGTTCCATAGTTCTTCTTTTTGCAGGTGAATAACCACCGTCGTGTAATGGGCACGCGACGGCAAAACGCACAGTTTACTGATCGACCACCGAACCATCTACATGCAGACGCGTTTTCAGCGGACGTCGACGGTAGGGATATTTTTCTGCCACATCATCCGCCAGTTCGATGCCAATGCCCGGCGCCGTGGGGATCTCCATAAAACCGTCAACGCACTTGAAGGTGCTCTTGACCACATCCCGCTTCAATACGCCATTTTCCACGCCGGTGGCACCAAATTTCTCCGACAGCGCCGGTTGATCGTCGCCGGGATACTCCAGCAGAGCAAAGTTGGGGATGCTCACCGCAATTTGCAAGCAAGCGGCCGTAGAGACCGGGCTGAGCGGGTTATGCGGAACCACCATCAAGTCATGCGCTTCGGCCAGCGCTGCGATTTTCTTCGCGCCGGTGATGCCTCCGCACATGCACACGTCTGGCCGCACGTAGGAGACCGCATTGCGCTTGATCAGCATGGCAAACTCTTGCAGGTTGTTCAGACGTTCGCCGGTGGCAATCGGCACGTTGATTTTGTCTGCGACCTGCGCCATCGAATCAAAGTTATCCGCTCCGATCGGATCTTCAATAAAGTAAGGCAGATAAGGTGCGATACCCTGTGCAAACACAATCGCATCGTGTGGTTTCAGGCGGCGATGGACTTCGATACAGAGATCGACATCATTCCCCACCGCTTCGCGATAAGCGCCAATGCGTTCGATGGCTTCGCCGATTTCTTTCGCATGGGTGATGAAATAGGGATCGCCGCGCGACTCATCCAGAAACGGCGTCAGGTGCCCAATCGCGGTAAAGCCTTGCGCTTTCATCTTTTTCAGATTGGCGATGGTCTCTTCCGTGGTTTTACCACCGGCATGGGCATAGACCCGCGCCTTGTCGCGGCAGCGACCGCCCAGCAAGTTGTAGACGGGAGTGTCGTAGAATTTGCCCGCAATATCCCACAGCGCGATGTCGATGGCGCTGATCGCTCCCATGATAGCCGCACCGCGAAAATGCCAACAACGGTACATATACTGCCAGTGATGCTCAATGCGCAGCGGATCTTGCCCGATCAGATAGGTTTTTAGCGCTTCCACCGCCCCCATGGAGGCATCCAGAAACCCCCATGTACCTGATTCACCGATCCCGACAAGACCGTCGTCCGTGTGAATTTCGACAAACAGGTAGCGATTCGCCAGGATGGTTTTGACATCCGTAATTTTCACGTTGCTTTACTCCACTTTCAGCCCGAGGGGGACCCCAAACCCGTAGAATAACCCGAGCGTGCCGTGCTTCGTCAATGCTTAAACGCCCTTCCACTTGAAACGCTATTTCATTCTTTCCTTTGGTTATTTTTGTGACGCCAGTGGCATTCACCTTTCGCATCTTGCCGTGTGACGTGCTGGTAGTGGCATGGAGCGGAAGGTCGCCCCCTCGTTCACTTTTTACACTTGCTCTATCGAACCATCCCCTACGATGCGTTCCTACACGTACTCCTACTCTGATTAGAATGAAAACAAGAGGGTTCTATGAATAGCGCAATTCTTCTCGGGCTTTTCTGGCATTTTGTCGGTGCTGCCAGCGCGGCCTGTTTCTATGCCCCGTTCAAAAAGGTCCGTCACTGGTCATGGGAAACCATGTGGTCATTGGGCGGTTTCTTCTCCTGGATTATTTTACCCTGGAGCATCAGCGCCCTGTTGCTGCCCGATTTTTGGGGCTATTTCGGTTCATTCAGTTTTTCTACCCTGCTGCCGGTGTTTTTGTTCGGTGCCATGTGGGGCATTGGGAATATCAACTACGGGTTGACCATGCGCTACCTCGGTATGTCGCTTGGAGGCAAACGCCGCCGAAGCGGCCTGTAACACCCCGCCAACATTGCACCACCGCTCGCAAAAGACGCAACAATATTCAGTCATAACAACAAGATAATGTCACATGGTCAATAATACTTACATAATCAAATATTATGTAATATTGGTGTTTTACCTATAAAACAACGAGTTATGTAAACCTCGCTTTTATTTCACGTTAGAAAATAAATCCCTTCAGGCGTATTATCCACTCAAATCACCTACTTATAACGCTATTGTCTATGGCGTTTTACGCCATTTTTAGAAATAAACAGCGGTAAAAATCCGTTATTAAAGGAGAAAGAGAAATGCAACTACGCACCACAAGGGATAAAATTCTGGTGGCACTGCTGGTGGGGCTCATTGCGGGTGTGGTCTGCGCCCTGGCTAAATTTGGCTGGGAGATCCCCTTCCCGCCGCGTACGCCCCTGCGTGACCTGACCAACCCGCCGCAGCAACTGTTGCAGCAAATGGGCATGTCTTTCGATATGTCTCACCTGAGCTATCTGTACAACGGCAACCCTCGCCCGATCATGAGCTTTATCATGCACTTCGGCTTCTCCATCACGTTCGCGGTGATCTATTGCGTGGTGGCAGAAGTGTGGCCGAAAATTAAACTGTGGCAAGGTGCGCTGTATGGTCTGGTGCTGCACGTGGTGTTCCACGTCTTCCTGCTGCCGCTGATGGGCACCGTGCCGGCACCGTGGGATCAGCCGTTCGCTGAACACTTCTCCGAAATTTTCGGCCACATGTTCTGCTTCTGGCTGGTGGAAATTGTGCGCCGCGATCTGCGTAACCGTATTACCCACGCACCGGATGTGGACGAGGTTACTCGCTGAGTTTACCCGTTCATCCTGCCAGAAAGCGCTGGCGATAGGCGCTGGGTGATATGCCCTGCGCCTGATGGAACACCACCGAGAAGTAGTTACTGTCGTCAAAACCGCACTGCGCCGCCACTTCACCAATGGTCTGCCTGTCATAACGCAACAGCTCCATCGCTTTGCACAACCGCAGTTGGCGCAGGTATTGGGCCACGCTCATCCCGGTTTCCTGCTTAAAGCGCGCCCCCAAGCCGCGCACGCTAAAGTCATGCTGCTGACAAAATGCATCAAAACGGAAGGGGCTGCCGATACTGGCTCTCAGCGCCAGCATCAGCAGATCCAACTGGTGCGCATCGGCCAGTTGTGGGCTATCGGGTAAATGGCGGTAACGCAGCGCCAACAGCGCAATCTGCAACAACAAGACTTCGCTAAGCTGCAACGACAGCGTGTCTGACTTCATGCACTCCTGAGCCAAATCATCCACCTTGTCACGCAACGTATCCATACCCGCCGAACCCAGGCACCAGTAACGCTGAGACTGCGGCACATCCCCTCCCGGCAGCAGGTTATGCCAGTCTGCGGGCAGCGTCAGTCGATCGCGAACAAACAGGATATTGTCCAATTCCAGATCGTTTACCGACTCATAGCTGTGGCGATCGTTGGCGCTGACGTAGAACAGATCGCCACGCGTAATGCGATAGGGCACGTCGTTCCACAGGTGCAGACCGTTGCCGCGCCACACGATGACTAACTCTTCGAAATCATGATGATGCAGAGGAAAGTCAGGCTGAGGGTGACGCTCTGCCACCCGTACCGCCTGTTTATCGGTAAGGAAATAGTCTTCCGTTTGCAGCTTCAAACCGCGCGTCATGGTCACACTCACCTCACCCGCACTGGCGTTGTGTTATTCCGCAGCACTCCCCGTATGCTGACGTACGGATTTGGGTGCCACAGAGAACGCCTTGCGAAACTGCGTGGAAAAGTGATTACTGTCGCTGAAACCGCACGCATGCGCAATGGTCGTAATCGATTCATCGCTCTGCTGCAAGCGACGGCGCGCTTCCAGCAAGCGTAAACGGTTGAGATAGCGCTGTGGCGTCATGCCGGTATTCTGCTTCAATTGCCGGTGCAGGGTACGCAACGGCAGCGCAAAGCGATCGGACAATGCCCCCCAGTTCACCTCTTCACAGTAATTGTTTTGCAGCCAACCGAGCAGCGCCTGCACCCCGTGGCGATCGCCCTCCAGACTCTGAGTCTGGAAACATTTTTGGCGCAATAACACCAGAATTTGCAAAAACACGCTTTCGCTGGCGGCGATATCTTCCGGCGTGTCGCGCTGGGCTAACAGCGACAGGCGCTCCAGCAATCCTTTCAACTGCTGCATGGTCGGCGCATTGACCTGCCACTGTCCTTGCCACTCACCGTTGGGCCCGTAGGGCAGGAAGGACGCAATATCCGACAAAAAGCGAAAACCGCGCGGCGAACGATAGAGCACATTGGTCAGGAACAGGCCGTCAACGTCTTCGAACAGGTGGCGATCGTTATCGCGGATAAAGAACACTGCACCGCTGCATAACGCAAACGGCTGGTCGTTGAAAACATGCACGCCCGCCCCCTGCTCCACCAGCACGATTTCCCAGAAATCATGATAATGCTCAGGAAACGCCTGTTGCGGCGCACGCGGCTCCACGGCAACGGTCACTGAGCGAGAAACGAAAAACTCATCACCTTGTAGCAACGTCATTTCAAGCCCCCTGTTTTTCTGCTTTGCAACACTGCAAACATCGATAGAAAACAGCCTACCTACCCCGCTGAGATTTCACCTTCAAATCCCGACGCTTGGTTTTCAGGGTGACGTCATTTTTCAAAGATTTCACCGCCAATTCACGGAAGTGTGGGTAGGATCACAGGAGCAACAGGCACGAAATAACGCGCACTGATATCAACGAAGTGTGACGCCTTTCACGGCCAGCTTTGCCATTTTGCCAACCCGCTCTGTCCTATGGCATTCACGGGAAGGCGACGCGCTTGCCGGCGCTTTACACTGCGCAACATGAATCAGTGAAAGAGGAACGGCAATGGCGGTGAAAAATATTGTCGCAGTGGATTTAGGTGCCTCCAGTGGCCGGGTCATGCTGGCAACATGGCAAGTCGAGAACAGGCAACTGGCGCTCAAAGAGATCCATCGGTTTACCAACCGCCTGGTAGAACGGGACGGGCACCATCTGTGGGATCTGGATGCGCTGGAACAGGAAATTCTCACTGGCTTGCATCGCATCACCGACAGCGGCATCCGCCCTGACAGCATCGGCATCGATAGCTGGGGTGTGGATTACGTACTGCTGGATGCTGCCGGAGAACGCGTCGATCTGCCCTATGCCTACCGCGATCACCGCACCGATGGCGTGATGGCGCAAGCCATTGCGGAACTGGGTGCCGAGCATATCTATCATCTGACGGGCATTCAGTTTTTGCCATTCAATACCCTGTATCAGTTGAAAGCCTGGCGCAACGCCAACCCCGGCAACATCGACAGCATTGCCCATTTTCTGATGATCCCGGACTATCTCCACTACCGTCTTACCGGTAGCCTCGGCTGTGAATACACCAACGCCAGCACCACTCAACTGCTCAATTTGCACACCAAAAACTGGGATGCGTCGCTGCTGGCGTGGCTCGATCTACCCGCCAGATGGTTCAGTACCCCAGCACAACCCGGAAAAACGCTCGGTGCCTGGACCGCCCCGACAGGCGATGCCATACCGGTGATTACCGTTGCCACACACGACACCGGCAGCGCCGTGGTGGCCGCGCCGCTGACTGAAGGCGACAGCGCCTACCTCAGCTCCGGCACCTGGTCGCTGATGGGCATTGAAAGTGATGTGCCCTACCACGATACGCGTGCGCTGGCGGCGAATGTCACTAACGAAGGCGGCATCAACGGCACCTACCGCGTCCTGAAAAACATCATGGGCATGTGGTTACTGCAACGCGTGGCGCTGGAGATGAACGTTACCGATTTACCCGCATTGATCCGCGATGCCAGCGCATTACCGCCGTTCACGCGTTTAATCAATCCGAATGACGAACGATTTATCAATCCGCCATCGATGTGTGAGGCCATTCGCGATTTCTGCCGCGAGCACCAGCAAAGTGAGCCCGTTAGCCAAGCCGAGTTCGCCCGCTGCATCTTTGACAGCCTGGCGCTACTGTACCGTCGCGTCCTGCTGGAGTTAGGAGAACTGCGCGGCACACCGTTACGCCAGTTACACATTGTGGGCGGCGGGTGTCAGAACGCGTTTCTCAACCAACTCTGCGCCGATGTCTGCCAGATACCGGTGTTGGCGGGCCCGGTGGAAGCCTCGACGCTCGGCAATATCGGCTGCCAATTGATGGCGCTTGACGCCGTCCCCGATCTTACCGCTTTTCGCCAGCAACTGGCGCAGAGCTTCCCATTACACCGTTTTATCCCGCGTTCTATTGACGATTTTGCCGGACACTGGCGCCGTTTTGAGGCGCTGTGCCACGCCACTGAGGAGCTTACCGTATGAATACCGCCATTGAATCGGCCTGGCAGTTGGCCAAGGCGCGCTATGCCGCGCTCAACGTTGATGCCGAGGCTGCCCTGAAGCAACTGGATAACATCCCCGTCTCCATGCATTGCTGGCAGGGGGACGATGTGGTGGGTTTCGAGCAGTCCGCGGGCGCACTCACCGGCGGTATTGCCGCGACCGGCAACCATCCGGGCAAAGCGCGCAGCGCCGATGAACTGCGCGCCGATCTGGAACAGGCTTTCCGCCTGATTCCGGGGCCGAAGCGTCTGAACCTGCATGCGATTTATCTGGAGTCCGATGAACCTGTCGCACGTAACGCCATCGAACCGAAACACTTCAGCCGCTGGGTGGACTGGGCCAAAGAACAGCATTTGGGGCTAGATTTTAACCCTACCTGTTTCTCGCACCCGCTCAGCAGCGACGGCTTCACCCTCTCCCACCCGGATGAGAGCGTGCGCCGTTTCTGGATTGAACACTGTCAGGCCAGTCGCCGCATCTCCGCCTATTTTGGCCGCGAACTCGGCACGCCTTCCGTGATGAACATCTGGGTACCAGACGGCATGAAAGACCTCACCATCGATCGTCTGGCATTTCGCCAGCGCCTGTTAAACGCGTTGGATGAAGTGATTGCCGAGCCGCTGGATGCGCAGCACCACATTGATGCGGTCGAAAGCAAGCTGTTCGGCATCGGCGCAGAGAGCTTCACCGTGGGCTCCAACGAATTCTATCTTGGCTACGCCACCAGTCGCGGCACCGCGCTGTGCCTTGATGCAGGCCACTTCCACCCAACGGAAGTGATCTCCGACAAGATCTCCAGCGCCATGTTGTACGTACCGCGCCTGTTACTGCACGTCAGCCGCCCGGTACGCTGGGATAGCGATCACGTGGTGCTGTTGGACGACGAAACGCAAGCTATCGCCCATGAGATCGTGCGCCACAACCTGTTCGACCGCGTGCATATCGGCCTCGATTTCTTTGATGCCTCCATCAACCGCGTTGCCGCCTGGGTTATCGGCACGCGCAACATGAAAAAGGCGCTGCTGCGCGCCCTGCTGGAACCCACAGAGCAACTGCGCCAGTTGGAACAAGAGGGCGACTACACCGCGCGTCTTGCACTGCTTGAAGAGCAAAAATCGCTGCCGTGGCAAGCCGTGTGGGAACACTACTGCCAGCGCCACGATGTGACGCCGGGCAGCGAATGGCTGCAACAGGTACGCCATTATGAACAAACCATTCTTCGTCAACGTCAAGGGTAAGTGATTATGCAAGCAATTCTGTCTTCCTGGTTTGTACAAGGCATGATTAAAGCCACCAGCGATATGTGGCTCAAAGGCTGGGACGAACGCAATGGCGGCAACGTCAGCCTGCGCCTCGATGCCAAAGACGTCACGCCCTATGAGAGTGATTTCACCCCGACGCCACGCCACGAAGCGCTGTCACTGGCGATGCCAGAGCTGGCAGGCTGCTGGTTTATCGTGACCGGTTCGGGCAAGTTCTTCCGTAACGTGCAGTTAGATCCGGCGGATACGCTGGTGTTGTTGCAGGTGGATGACGATGGCAAAGGCTACCGTATTTTCTGGGGCTTGACCGGCGGCGGTTTGCCTACCTCTGAGCTGGCGGCGCACTTCCAGTCGCACATCGTGCGCATGGCGGCCAGCCAGGGACGCGATCGCATCATCATGCATTGCCATGCCACCAACCTGATTGCACTGAGCTATGTGCTGGATCTGAACAGCGCCGCCTTTACCCGCGAGCTGTGGGAAGGCAGCACCGAATGTCTGGTGGTGTTCCCTGACGGCGTAGGCATTGTACCGTGGATGGTGCCGGGCACCGACGCCATTGGCACCGCGACGGCGGAGCAGATGCAGTCTCACTCGCTGGTGCTGTGGCCGTTCCACGGCATCTTCGGCACCGGCCCGACGCTGGACGACGCCTTTGGCCTGATCGACACCGCTGAAAAAGCGGCAGAAGTAATGGTCAAAGTGCGTTCCATGGGCGGCAAAAAGCAGACCATCACCACGGAAGAGCTGATTGCGCTGGGCAAACGCTTCGGTGTCACGCCGATGGAAGCGGCACTGAAGGTGTAATCCTCTCCACATGTCATCCTCCGCCACAGGCGGAGGATGACGGCCCGATTAACCCTTGGAGTTACCCATGCTACGCAAAGCCTTTGTTATGTCGGTATTCCCCGCGTGTCACGACGAATATCAACACCGCCACAACCCCATCTGGCCGGAACTGGCCAAGGTGCTGAAGGCACACGGTGCACACCACTACAGCATCTTTCTCGACGAAAAACGTCATCTGCTGTTTGGGTATGTCGAAATCGAGTCAGAAGCACAGTGGGATGCAGTGGCACAGACTGACGTCTGCCAGCGTTGGTGGAAACACATGAGCGACGTGATGCCCGCCAACCCGGATAACAGCCCGGTGAGCGACGTACTGAAACCGGTGTTTTACCTCGATTAAACAATAAGCAGACTAGCACCGCGACGCGATGAGTACGTCGCAGTGTTATCACCTCAGGGGTTATACCCTACTGATACTGCGAGACATCCGTTGCACAAACCCGCAGTCGATGACCATCCGGATCCTGCGCCACAAAGGTGTAACCGAACTCCAGACGCGTAGGTTCAGCCACGATGGTGACGCCCTGTGCGACCCACGCGCGGTATAGCGCATCCACATCGCTGTCCGTTGCTTGACTCATGCACAGTTCGGTGCCGCCCACCTGCGGCTGCGGCGGTGGAAATATGCCCTGACGCGCCTGTAAACCGAGAGAGAATTCAGGCTGTAGCGCAAACAGGGTGAAATCGGGGAAAGTTTCCAACGGCGGCGCGCCAAGCACGGTTTGATAAAAGCAGGCGCTGGCATCGACATCCTGCACATACAGGATCAGGCTGTTTGGGGCAAACGTCATCACGTACTCCTTGTCACAATGATAGAGCCTGCGCAAGCGGCATCAGGCCTGTGAGCACGTTATCGATATCGGGTGTCAGTTTCTGTCAGTAGGCTTTTGGTCTGGCGGCGTTTCCATGTCAAACACGCTTTTTCGCCAGGCTTGCAGCACGTGCTCACGGCGTTTCGGAAAGCGGCCGGGCAAACGCGTCAGCGTCACGATGCGATCGGTGCGGAAATGACGGAAATCCTGCCGCAGTTCGCACCAGGCCGCCAGCAGTTGCGTTTGATCGAAATACCCCAATGCTAATGGCCATAGCGTACGCGTTGAGGGCTGGTTTTTAAGGTCACGATAGACAATGTCTATCCTCTGCTCCTGACGAATCGCCAACCTCAGTTGATACATCACGTCGTCATCACTTTTATGCGCTTCGCTCAGGCCAACGCGTAGCCCAGAGTGTTCCATCACATAGTGCAACGGCTGCGGAAGCACCGCACCAATTTTTCCCAGCGCCGATTGTGCAGCGGCGGCGAGGTGGCTGTCACCGCGTTCATTCACCCAGCGGGCTCCCAGCGCAATAGCTTCCAACTCTTCAGGGGAAAACATCAGCGGCGGCAGCATAAACCCGGGGCGCAGCAGATAACCCACGCCGGCCTCCCCCTCGATATTGGCCCCTTGCGCTTGCAGCGTGCGAATATCGCGATAGAGCGTGCGCAGGCTGACGCCAAGTTGCTCGGCTAACTGCTCACCTCTCACCGGGAAACGGTGCTGGCGTAATAGCTGTAATAACGCGAGTAAGCGTTGGGCGCGCGACATAACACACTCTCTGTATAACATTACCGTTTAGCGCCACGATGCGCGGCTTCACCTCATCATGACATTCCTGATGACGAATGAGGGGAACTATGTGGCCTTATTTTCAGTGAAATTTATTGTAGCAATAATGATCACACCTATTATTTTTTAATTTCTCAGCGGGGCTTTATTTGTCTATTTTTTATTCATAATGCCATGGCGTGATGAAAAACCCACACGGTGCACAAAGCCGCGCCACAACAGGCTGAAGCGCCAGCAACAATCGCTGAAAGACAATAAAAATCAACCGAAAAAAACGCGTTTTTTGATGAACATGTAAAAAGAAACAAAAAAGTGTCGCAGCGTTTTAATTCGGATAAAGAATTCCCTCAGCGTGCCGTTACCCTGAATAACATTCCCCCCTGGTATTTTATGATGATAAAAAAACTGTCTCAGCTTTCACTGTTAACCAAACTGCTTTCCGGTTTTTCAATATTGATCATACTGATGTTGTTGCTCGGTAGCGCCGCGTTGTATCAGTTGCATCTCAACAACCAGAATATCGAATCCTACCGTGATAGCCGCTTGCCCGGCGTGCGCTACACGCTGGAAATGCGGGGCACGCTGTCCGAGATTCGCCTGCAACAGATCCAATATATCGCCTCGGTCACCGACAAAGAACGTGAAGGACATCGCGTTGAGTTACTGGAAGATACCGCGATCTTCCAGCGCGCGCTGGACAGCTACACCAAACTGCTGACCGATAGCGGTCAGAAACCATTGTTAGACCCGATTATTGAGGGCTTCGGGAAGTTTAGCGCCGTAAATCAGGACGTGATCAATGCCGTCAGCAAAGGTCAACTGGAAGAGGCTTCACGCATCAGCGGCGCAGTATCATCACAATATCGTGGTCAGTTGATGAAAGATCTGGCCAAACTGGTCGATCTGGAAATTGAAAAAGGTAACGCCGCAGCCCGCGAGGCCAGCAAAGGCTATCAGGACGCGAAATACACGCTGCTCGGCATGCTGCTACTGGCAGTGGTGATGTCGTGCGCATTGGCGCTGGTTATTTCACGCAGCATCTCTCGTCAATTAGGCGGTGAACCACGCTATGCCATGGAAATCATGAACGAAATCTCCACTGGCAACCTGCTGACGGCCATCGCCCTGCGTCCGGGGGACAACCACAGCCTGCTGGCAGCCATCAGCCATATGAATCAGCGGCTGGCAGACACCGTGCGTAATATTATTGACGGCAGTGAATCCATCACCATGGCGTCAAATGAGATCGCCCAAGGCAATAGCGATCTGTCACAACGCACCGAAGAGCAGGCCGCTTCGCTGCTGCAAACCTCGTCTAACATGCAGCAATTAACGCAAACGGTACGACAAAATGCGGATAACGCCCGCGAAGCCAGTTCATTGGCACAGAAGACCTCTGATACCGCGTCACAGGGCGGTGAGATCGTTAACGATATGCTGGCGCGGATGCAGGAAATTTCTCACAGTTCGCAGAAGATCGTCAATATTATCGCTGTGATCGAGGGCATTGCCTTCCAAACCAATATCCTTGCACTGAACGCGGCGGTGGAAGCGGCCCGTGCTGGCAGCGAAGGCAAAGGGTTTGCCGTGGTTGCCGGTGAAGTGCGTACGCTGGCACAGAAAAGTGCCGATGCCGCCAAGGAGATCAAAGCACTGATCGAGGGCACGGTAGAGAAGATCACCGAAGGCTCCCAACAGGCTGACAAAGCGGGCAAAGCGATGACCGACGTGGTGGATTCCGTTAATCAGGTATCCAAAATCGTGGCGGATATTTCGATGGCGTCTGATGAACAACATATCGGGATCAAGGAGATCAGCGTTGCCATCGATCAGATGGATCAGGTCACTCAGCAGAACGCCGCGCTGGTAGAGGAATCCGCGACCGCGGCAGAATCGCTGACCGAGCAAGGTGAGCAGTTGCGTAACGCCGTGCGCTTCTTCCGTGTGGAACAAGCCTCTGCGCTACGTTTGCGCTAACCGGTACTCTCCCCTTCCACCGCGCGTGGAAGGGGACTGTGAATTTATAGGGCGTGCACGTGGCTGAGACGACGGCTCGCACCGGGCAGCCACAGCAGTAAAAAGCCCGAACGTCCGAGGCTGAATGCCAGATACGCCAGCCACAAACCGTGATTGCCGTACACCGGCACCAAAAAGTACCACGCGACAAACCAGGCCATGAGCGCCAGCAACATGGAATTGCGCACCGGTGCAGTGTAGGTGATACCGGTAAACACGCCGTAAAAAATAATGCCTGCTGCGCCACACAGCGGAAACACCATCAGCCAGAGGCTATAGCGTTGACACAGCGCGACAATCTCCCCCTGATGAGTAAACCAGCCGATAACGCTATCTCCCTGCCAGGCCCATAACAGCGCCAGCAATCCCGACATCCACAGCGTAGACAGCGCAGAATAGCGCAACGTCTGACGGAAGTGGTCAGCGTCGTTAGCCCCGCGCGCACGGCCGCTAAACACGCTGGACGCATTGGCAAAACCGTCAAACAGATACGCCATCAAATAGTGAATCTGAAACAGCACCGCGTTGGCGGCCAGCATTTCTGTGCCAAAGGACGCGCCGGTCGCCACAAAGTGATTCGTCACCACCAGCAGGCATACCGTACGCAGCATCAGATCGCCATTTACCATCATGATGGCTTTAAACTCGCGCCACGAGAGCAAGGCGGAAGGCGACATGGCGGCCTTGTTCGGTGTCAGATAGCGATGAATCAGACGCAAGCCCAACAGCGTGCCGCTGATTTGCGCGATCAGCGTAGCACCGGCAATGCCCGGCACCCCCCATTCCAACCCACGCACAAACCACAGCGCCAACACCATATTCAGCACATTGATGCCAATCTGATTAAGCAGCACGGCGCGGGTTTTCAAACGCCCCATCAGCCAGCCCAGACAGACGTAGTTCACCAGGGTAAAAGGAGCCCCCCAGATCAGAATGAAAAAGAAATCATGGGCGTGCTGGCGCACGGCGGCATCCGGTTTGAGCAACGCCATGCTGGCCGAGAAAATAGGGTACTGCAACGCCACAAACGCCAAGCCGATGACCACCGCCATCAGCAGCGGGCGAAACAACGCGCTGGTCAGCAAACGCGGGTCGTCCAGCGCCTGCGCCGTAAAACCGGTGGTACTCACACGCAGAAAACCAAACAGCCAGTAGAGGGTGCTAAAAATGACCGCACCTATCGCCACACCACCAATAAAGGCCGGATCGGGCAGATGCCCTACCAGCGCGGTATCCACCGCACCGAGCAACGGCGTGGTCAGCGTAGAAATAACAAAGGGAAATACCAGTGCCAGATAGCTGACATAGCTTACGCGAGCCAGCGCAGGAGCGGGAGAGGACATGGAGAAAACGCACCTCAAGCAGCGTCAGAACGCCATTACCGACGTTAACAGGCGGCGAGCAGCAGGGTGCTGAACGTGCCCCAACGCCGCCATATCATTCACCTGTTCAATGACTCGGCCCTGATGCAAAAATAACACGCGTTGACACAAATAGGTCACGGCCGTGAGATCGTGGCTGATAAACAGATAAGTTAGGCCCAGACGTTGCCGTAACTCAGCTAATAAATCAAGAATTTGTCTCTGAACCGCCACATCGAGTGCGCTAACCGCTTCATCCAGCACCACCAGTTCAGGCTCACAGGCGATGGCGCGGGCGATGCACACGCGCTGCATCTGTCCACCGCTAAGCTGGTGCGGATAGCGTATGCCAAGCGTGTCGTCCAATCCTACCTGATGCAGTAACGCCCCCGCGCGTTCGCGCGCCGCCATCCGACCTAACCGCCGCTGTAACCGCAGGGGCTCGGCCACAATGTCGGTAATGCACATCAAGGGATTTACCGAGGAAGCATAATCCTGAAACACCGCGCCAACGCGCCCACCGTTGCCGATGCCGCGTCGCCACAGGCCCGATTTTTCATACAGCGACGTGCCCGCCAGTATTACCTCTCCTACCTCAGGGCGCTCAAGGCCAAGCAACACGCGCCCCAACGTGCTTTTCCCACTGCCACTGGCACCGACGATCCCCACGCATTCACCGCGTGCAATGCTGAACGAAACGGATTGCAGCGCAGCCTGCCATTCTCCCGTGGCGCGCAGTTGATAGCGCTGACTCAGGTCACGTGCTTCAAGCCAGACGCTCATGCTCCCGCCTCCTGCACGGCAACGGGCGGAACCCACTGGGCGTAGCGACGTAACATCGCCTGCCGCGCCTCCACCAGATAACGGGTATGCGCATGGTGAGGATGGCTCAGCACAGCATCGGTTTCCCCCTGTTCCACCACCCTCCCCTGATGCATGACCATCACACGGTCTGCCAGGCGCTGGATAGCGCCCAGATCGTGAGACACAAACAGCAGCGTCATCGCATTACGGGAGCGAAGTTCAGCAAACAGCTGTACGATCTCCGCCTGCGTAACCGCATCCAGCGCACTGGTGGGCTCATCGGCAATCAGCAGGCGTGGAGACAGCCCGAGCGCAATGGCAATCGTCACCCTCTGCAACATGCCGCCGCTCAGTTGGGCGGGGTAATCATCAAAGCGCTTAGCCGCATTTTCCAGACGCACCTGTTGCAGCAATGCGATGGCCTTCTCTTTGGCCTCACGTAGCCGCAGCGCCAAATGCGCGCACAGGGTTTCCACCATCTGCTTCCCGATGGGTTGCAGCGGATCGAAGGCTGTCATCGGGTGTTGTGGAATCAGGCTGATGTCCCGTCCGCGATAGCGGCGCAGCGCGGCATCATGAAACCCTAGTGGTTCATCGTCAGCAAAACGCATGTTGCCGCGACAAACAAAAGCGGTATTGAGCAGCCCCAACAGCGCGCGGCACAGCAGGCTTTTGCCACTGCCACTCTCTCCAATCACCCCAAGGCAACGATGCGGTACCAGCGAAAATGACACATCGTGCAGCAGCGCACGTGATGTATGCGCCAGCGCAACTTCAAGATGTTCAACCTGTAGCAACGGGGTATTCACAGCAGTGCGTCCTGATAAAAAATATCTGTCACACACTAGCAGATAGCGCCCGACAGTCGGCAGCGCGATATCAAAAAAATGGGGATTAATGCAGGAAAAACGCCCCGGCAGGGGCGTTGGAGGTATTTAGCCTAACGCTTTCTCTACGCAGCGTTTAAACACGCGCACACCCACTTCCAGTGAGTTGAGATCGAAATGCATGTCCGGGTGATGCAAGCCGGGTTTCAGGTTGGTGCCCAATCCCCAAAAGCCCGCTTTCACCTCGGGACGCAGACGCGGGTAGAAGAAGAAATCTTCACCGCCCGCAGTGCTTTTCGGCTCGGTCAGCCCCTGCGGGCCAAGCACATCAACAATCGCCTCGCTGATAAGCAAAGTGGCTTCGTCATGAATTTCCGCTGCCGGAATCTCTTTGGTCAGCACCACATCAGCGGTAGCACCCAGCGCGGCAGCGCTGTGCTCAATCGCCAGTTTGACTTTCTCTTTCAGCGTTTGCATCAGGTCGTTCTGTGCAGAACGTAAATCCCAGCACACCGTGGCGCGATCTGGAATCGAGTTGGTCACACCGGCGTCGCACAGGAAGCGGGTTGCCTTGACGCTCCAGGTCAAATGTGGCGGCAGTGGAATGGCTTTAACCGCCATCACTGCCTGCGCAGCAGCCTCTAATGCGTTTACCCCCAGATGAGGACGCGCGCCGTGCGCCGGCTTACCGTGGAAGGTCACTTCAAAGGTACTGCTGGCAGAATAGTACATTGCAGGCACCGCTTCGCCCAGCACACACTCTTCAACCGGGCGTAGGTGGAAACCGAGGATCATATCCACATCGTCCAGCGCGCCGCCTTCCACCATGGCAATGGCTCCAGTGCCCAGCTCTTCTGCGGGCTGGAACAGAATGCGCAGACGGCCTTTTTTGACGATACCTTCGCGGATAATCTCTTGCGCCGCCGTCAATACTACCGAGGAGTGCGCATCGTGCCCACAGGTGTGGCGAGCACAATGCTCACCGTCGATGATGTGGCCCAGCGCATCCATATCCGCGCGCAGTGCCAGCAGCGGACCGGGCTCGCCGCTGTCTAATTCCGCCACAATACCGGTCGTGCCGTTAATACCGCGCGTGACGCGATATCCCGCCGCCTCCATTTTGCTGGCAAGGTAGTCCGAGGTTTTAAACTCCTGAAAACCCAGCTCAGGAATGGTGTGCAGGTAGTTGTAATGCTCTAATACGATGGACATAGTTACGCTCTCTTTTCTCTTTATGCGTGCCGCAGGAGGTCAATCATGCCGGACAACAACCTCCGTGGCGGCATCGACAGCATCAGGCAAAAAACACGCGCATGATCAGCATGGCAATCATGGCGTTGATAATGCTGGTCAGCATCAGCAGCGGCCAGTATTTTTTCGGCACATCCGCCACCCCGAGCAAGCGGCCCATGTACTGTAACTGTGAGCCCATCAGGAAAATGGCCGGAGCCAGAATCGTCACCATATGACCATCCAGCGTCCCTTTGGAAAGCAGGCTGACAGCAACGCCAGTGCCCGCCGAGGCGGAAAGCCAAGAGGTCAGCAGCACGGTGATCGCTTCACCGGGCAGGCCAAACAGGCCCATGATCGGTGCGAACACTTTGCCCAGCAGCGCCATAATGCCGAGTAAATTCAGAATTTCCGCGATCACATAAGCCATCAACACGTTGGGCAGCAGGTTATTGATAGCGATATTGAAGCCTTTACGCGCCCCAACCACAAAAATATCGAACGGGTTGTTGGACACCTTGGCTGGGCTGTTATTGCTCATTCTGAAAATCCTTGCGATAAACCGTATTAAGCACCACGCGCACCAGCGCAGCACCGACAAACTTCATGATGAACATCAGCACCAGCGGAATCACAATCGGTGCCGTCATGGAGAGAAACAGCGCGGAGCCAATCGTGAAGTAGTTATTGATAAGCCCGGCACCGGAGTACTGCCATGCACTCATGATCACCAAATCTTTCTGCGTGATATCGCCGCGATCGCTCAACTCTTTGGTCAGCGCCGCACCGGCATCGGTACTTTGCAGATCGGTGATCATCGCCAGCCCCGTCAGACCGGGAATGCCAAGCAGCGGACGCAGCAGTGGCGTCAACAGACGGTGCGCAGCGCGGATAGCACCGTAGTGGGTGAAAATTTCCAGCACGCCCAACGCCAGCATCACCGTAGGAACCAGAGACAGAGCGAAGATAAAGCCCGCTTTGGCACTGATGCCGCCCGCTCCGATAAAGTTTCCACCCTCTTTGATGGCACCAAAGCTACCGCCCAGCGTGGTAAAATCGAAGGCACCCAGCCAATTCAGCCCATTGACCTTAAAAAATAGCCCTGAAAAAAACAAAATCGCCCCCACCAGCGCGATGTAGGGCCCTGCTTTCCTGAGTAGGCCCGTACGCTGCGTCGTTGGCTGCGTGATCTCTTCCGACATACAAATCCCCTTTTGAGTCCCCTGCGTTGGTAAAAATGTCACGCTCAGCGCCGTTTTTTCCACGCTGATGCCGCGACAAATGAACAAAAAAACTGCGTCCGGCGTGCAGCACACGCCAGAAATATTGCTGAGATTGATAACGGAATAAGAAACGGAACCGTTAAAAAAATCCGTTTTAGGTGTTGTAAACGTTATGCATACATCTCGAGGGATGACACTCAGTCAATTGCAGCAACCTATCCTTTTTTATTTTCACTAAGATTGTCAAGGTTTATTCCCCAAATCGGTTTACCAAAAAGACAAATCAGCTTTCCAGAAACGTCAATGTCGGTTGAAAACACAAACCGGAGTGAACAAAAGACCAGATTCGCATGCGCCATGCAGAAACTGCATAATGATTTATCATTGAATTTATTGGATAATATGTCGAAATTTTGGTCTACACGTTACGCATGAATAAATAACATGAAAAACCCACTATCTTGGCACTTCAATTCCCCCTTGCTCAAGCCAGCATTATTCTGGCTCTTTTTGTTGGTGATTTGTAATATTACAATAAGGCCAGAGGCATCAATTAAGAAAAATTATCAGATTACCCCCTTGAAGGCAGTGTTTAATTCTATTATTTACCCATAATTTCAGGACAAAATAAAATATCAGAGGGATATGTGATACACTTCGTTAGCATCTAGTGTGCTGGACTGGAGATCCAATCAGTGCGGCCTGCATTTGAAACCACAATGATTCATCAGGATAGACTATGTTGACGCTGCTGCATTTGCTCTCTTCCGTTGCACTGCTGGTATGGGGTACCCATATCGTACGCACGGGTATTATGCGAGTTTATGGCGCAAACCTGCGCCGTATATTGAGTGCCAGCATCAAGAAAACCAGCATGGCGTTTCTGGCGGGGATCGGCGTAACGGCGCTGGTGCAAAGCAGTAACGCCACTGCGCTGCTGGCCATCTCTTTTGTATCACAGCAACTGATTGCGCTTTCCCCTGCATTGGTGATTATGCTGGGGGCGGATGTCGGTACCGCGCTCATGGCGCGTATCCTGACGTTCGACTTGGGCTGGCTTTCTCCCCTGCTGTTGCTCTGCGGGATCGTGGCATTTCTGTCTAACCGCAAAGCCCGCGTCGGCCAGTTGGAACGTGTCGGTATCGGCCTTGGATTGATCCTGCTGGCGCTTGAGTTGATTGTCGCCGCCGCAGCCCCCATCACCCATTCCAGCGCCATTCTGGTAATTTTCACCTCTATTTCGGATGACACGCTGCTGGCGCTGCTGCTTGGGGCCGTGTTCGCCATGGTCAGCTATTCCAGCCTTGCCGCCGTACTGCTGACAGCGACGCTGGCGGCGACCGCACTGCTGCCGCTGAAAATGGCACTGTGCATCGTGATTGGTGCCAACCTCGGCAGCGGTGTGCTGGCGATACTCGGAGGGCGCGGACAACCTGCCAGCGCACGGCAATTGGTCCTTGGCAGCATGTTGTTCAAGATTATCGGCTGCGTGTTGATTTTGCCCTGGCTGGCACCGTTAGCGCAGTGGATAAGCCGCACGGGCGTCGCATCCGACGAAGCCGTCATCTATTTTCATGTCGTCTATAACCTGCTGCGCTGCCTGATAATGCTGCCACTGGTGAGCAGTATGGCGCGTCTGTGTCGCCGTTTGGTGCCCCATGAGGATATCAACAACGCCACCGCCGCACCGCGCTATCTCGACAACAGCGCGCTGGATACCCCTTCGCTTGCTCTCGCCAATGCGGTACGCGAAACGCTGCGACTGGGCGATGTGGTGGCGCAAATGCTGGAACGTTTTCGCCTGGTGTTGTTGGGTGACAGAGAGCAAAAACGCGAGATCAGTCGCCTTGATGAAGAGGCCGATATGCTTCACAGTGCCATCAAGCTCTATCTGGCACAGATTCGCCAAGACGATCTGGGAGAGGAGGATTCACGCCGTTGGGCGGAAGTGATCGATACGGCGTTAAACCTGAAACAGGCGGGCGGCATCCTCGAACATATTTCATCGTCGTTCACCAACAAGGCGCTGGATGCCCGACTCTCCTTATCCTCCGAAGGTATGGAGGAACTGTTGTCACTGCATCAACGCCTCACCAGCTCCCTCTCACTGGCAATGTCGGTGTTTCTCACCGGAGACATGACCAACGCCAAACGCCTGCGCCGTGCCAAGCACCGTTTGATTCTGCTGGGACGACGCTACTCCCATGCGCACGTTGAGCGTTTACATCAACAAAATCCGCAGAGTCTGGAAACCAGCTCACTGCATATGGGGCTGCTGGGGGATATTCGCCGCCTTAATTCACTGTTCTGTGCCGTGGCGTATCACGTGCTCGAACCGGACCCGGAAGATTCCGCAGAATAATCGGTGATACAACGACAGAAGGGCAGCATTTTGGCTGCCCTTCTGCACATTCACACTGTAATCGATGTTATGTCACTCGTCGGTATTCAACACGATTGAGGACGAAAGATCGCCTGCTCTTTATCCATCGCACAGGGTGACGCACCGCCGCTGCCGTTCCAGGTCGGCCCCATCGGAACAACAGGGATCGGTACATTGACCGGGCCGTGTTCAACGGCACCGCTCACGACCGTTTGCACCGCCGCCCCCGCAGCACCCGATATGGCACCTGCGACTGCACCGCCAGGCCCCCATATAGCGCCTATACCTGCGCCCCACGCCATATTATTAGTTATAGAATTAAGTAATTGCTAGTTATCGTCTGCTTGATTCCCCCCTGCACCTGAGATATTTATCAACATACACTCTTCAATTTCTCTCATACTGCCTCCTGTTAAATACAAATAAAAAGAAAATTATCATATTTAAAACCATTGATACCAATGAAGACACCAGACTCGTTTCCAATGAAAAATGGATGTCCATACTGAGCAAATCATCTATTGACAAGGGATAAAAGAATCCAACAAAACAGGACAAAAACACAATAAATGAAATATGTAAGAAATAACTTTTTGCCTTCCTCTTTCGCAAAAAAAATACATAAGACATTACTGACAACCACACTGGAGAAGAAATATCTGATAACATGTCTCGCTCCAAACCTGACGATTAGGCATCGATAGGCACACAAGAGAATAAGCAAATGCAATGTACCTTCAATACGTTTTTTATTCTGATATTATCCATTCCATCCTACCAGTACTTCACGAAAGCAGTTTGATTTTTTCTTTATTTATTTATTAAATTGGGCATTAGTTTGATAAAAAATTGAATTTCACCCTATATATTTGACACTAAAGATGTCGAACTCGCTTGCGTCAACTGGGGCGATGTAACCTTTAAAATGAAGGCGAATAAATAATCGTTGGTACAACGACAGAAGGGCTGCAAAATGCTGCCCTTCTGCACATTCATCCTGCGATAAATGTTATACCACTAACGAACTTAACACGATTGAGGACGAGCAATGGCCAGTTCTTTATCCATCGCACAGGGTGACACACCACCGCCGCTGCCGTTCCAGGTCGGCCCCATCGGAACAACAGGGATCGGTACATTGACCGGGCCGTGTTTAACCGCTTCCTGCACAACGGCTTGTATTGCACCAGTCGCAGCCCCTCCTACAGCGCCAGCGACACCACCTCCAGGGCCAGCGATAGCGCCGAACCCGGCGCCCCACGCCATATTTTCTCCCAGCGTGTTAAGCAATTCCTTATTACTGCTCGCCTGGTCATTCCCTGCACCCGAGATAGTTATCAACATGCTTTCATCAATTTCTCTCATACGACCTCCTGTTAAATACAAATAAAAAGAAAATTATCATATCTAAAAAGATTGATACCAATGAAGAAACCAAACTTGTTGCCAGTGAAAAATGAATGTCTGTGTCGTGTAGAATATCCTTTGATAAGGGATAGAAGAATCCAGCAAAACAGGAAACAAACACAATATATGAAACATGAACAAAATGTTTTTTTGTTTTTCTATTACGCAAAAAAATAATGTAGGACATCACTGGCAACCATACTGGAGTAAAAATCTCTGATAACATTTTTCGCTCCACATCTCATAAGCAGACATCAACATGCATACAAGAAGATGAGAAAATAGAATGTAACTTTTTTACGTTTTCGCTCATTCTAACTTCATTTATTTCATCCTGCCAACGCTTCACTGAAAGTGGTTTAACCTTTGTTTTATTTTTTCTTTATTTATTTTTTAAATTAATCATTACCTTTATAAAAATATGAATTCCCTCCCACAACATTGACATCAGTAGGGGAATAACTATGCTATAGCGCACCACCGTTGAATAGGTGCGTTTTTCGAAAGTTTAACCCCTGTATTAGCTATAAATAATATGCAGAGAGGTATGCGTGTTTCGCAAGGAAGCGTTAGGACACAGAAAAATGCCATGGCAGGGAAAAGCCCTTTTACTCCCTGGCATATCACCGTGGTTAACCGCGCTGGTTTGCCTGTTTTTTCTATTCTCTTTTATACTCTTTGTCACTTTTGGCACTTACACCCGACGCGTCAATGTCGGGGGAGAAATTAGCACACACCCTCGCCCCGTGAGTATTTATTCAGGTGTACAGGGGTTTGTTGTGAAGAAATATGTTACCGAAGGGCAAGAAATTAAAAAAAACGATCCCCTTTATCGTATTGATGTCAGTAAAAGCACCCGCAGTGGCGTTGTCAGTGATAACCACCGTAAAGACATAGAAAACCAGTTGGTGCGTATCGACAATATCATTTCACGTATTGAAAAGAGCAAATCATCCACATTAGAGGCATTGAATAAACAAAAAAAACAATACAGTGACGCTCTTGAACGCTCTTCTGCCATTTTGACGCGCGCTGAAGAAGGTATAAGCATAATGAAAACCAACATGGAGAATTATCGCCGTTATCAGATGAAAGGCTTAATTAACAAGGATCAGTTAATCAATCAGGTAGCACTTTATTATCAGCAACAGAATAACCTGCTTAGCTTAAACACTCAGAATGAACAAAATGCATTAAAAATTACCGGACTGGAAAGCGAACTGCGTACGCAGGAAGCCGAGTTTGATAATCGAATTTATCATATGGAATTACAACGCTATGAATTACAGAAGGAACGGGTGAATGCAGATGCAGAAGGTGAAATTATTATTCGCGCGTTATCCAGCGGAAAAATAGACTCCTTAAGCGTTAGCGTGGGGCAAATGATTAACGTGGGCGATAGTCTGCTGCAAATCATGCCGGATACCGTCTCCGCGTTCTACTTAGTGATCTGGGTACCTAACGATGCAGTGCCTTACATCGCCATCAACGACAACGTCAATATTCGCTACGAGGCCTTTCCTGCTGGAAAATTTGGCCAATTCTCCGGCACGGTGCAACTGATCTCAAAAGCGCCCGCCTCACAACAGGAAATGCAAACCTATCAGGGCGCACCGACTAACCGTGTCGCCGCGATTCCCTATTACAAGGTATTGGTCAAACCGGATAAACAAACGATCCCTTACAACGGAAAAATACTCCATCTGGAAAACGGGATGAAAGCGCAAACCACGTTGTTTCTCGAAAAGCGGAAAATATATCAGTGGATGCTGGCGCCGTTTTACGACATGAAACACAGCGCCACAGGGCCGGTACATGAATAACCGTTGGCGCAAAAGTATTATCGATCAGTTGGATCTGGGGTTGCGCCGCCGACTCCCGATGCTGCACCAGACCGAATCAGCCGAATGCGGGCTGGCTTGTCTGGCGATGATCTGTAGCTACTACGGTAAAAATATCGATCTGAACGCACTGCGCCAACAGTTTCGGCTCTCCACCCGTGGCACCACGCTTGCCGGATTGAACGACTTCGCCACACAGTTGGGGATGACAACGCGTGCGCTAACGGTGGATCTGCACGAGCTTAAAGCGCTGAAAACCCCTTGTATCCTGCACTGGAACTTCAACCATTTTGTTGTGTTGGTCAGCGCCACGCATAACCGCGTTGTGGTGCACGATCCGGCACAGGGACGTCGCACCGTTGAACTGGCCGAGCTATCACGCAGTTTCACCGGTGTCGCGCTGGAGGTGTGGCCGGGCAGTGAGTTTAAGGCAGAAGAGGTCACACAGCGCCTCAGCGCTTGGCAGTTGATCCGCAGCGTGCACGGACTCAAAGGGGCGTTGATCAAGATTTTTTGTCTTTCTCTGGTCATCGAAGCCATCACGCTTATCGTTCCCGTTGGCACGCAGTTGGTCATGGATCATGCCCTTCCCGCCGCCGATCGCGGGTTATTGAGCCTGATCTGTCTTGCGCTGATGTTTTTTATTCTGCTACGGGCCGCCATCAGTATGGTTCGCGCCTGGTCATCACTGGTGATGGGAACGCTGATCAACGTGCAATGGCAATCAGGCCTCTTTATGCACCTGCTGAATTTGCCGCTGGATTATTTCGAAAAGCGGAAACTGGGAGACATCCACTCACGCTTTGGCTCTCTCGACACGCTGCGAGCCACCTTCACCGCCAGCGTGGTCGGTGCCATCATGGATAGCATCATGGTGGTGGGGGTGCTGATTATGATGTGGCTGTATGGCGGCCACCTGACACTGTTGGTGGGCGGTTTCACCCTTGTCTATATCCTGACCCGTTTTGCTACTTACAGCTACTATCGGCAGTTGTCTGAAGAGGCGCTGGTCAGGAGCGCGCGTGCCAGCTCCTATTTTATGGAGACGCTGTACGGCATTGCCACCATCAAGATGCAAGGCATGGGCGAACGACGGCACACCCACTGGCTGAATCTGCAAGTCGACACCCTCAATACCGGCATCCGCATCACCCGACTGGATCTGCTCTTCGGCGGTGTGAACACCTTTATCGCCGCCTGCGATCAAGTGGTGATCCTGTGGTTCGGTATCGATCTGGTTATCGATAATCAGATGACCCTTGGGATGTTTGTGGCGTTCTCGGCGTTTCGCAGCCAATTTTCTGACCGCATTGCCTCGCTGGTCGCGTTTATTCTGCAACTGCGCATGATGGGCCTGCACAACGAGCGCATCAGCGATATCGCACTGTGTGAGCGAGAGGCCATCATGCCCACGATCGGTGCTCAGGCTGACATGCGCCCGCGCGCATTAACCACTCAGGCGTTGAGCTTTCGTTACGACAGCCTTTCTGCCCCGGTATTCTGCGATTTGAACATCACTATCGCGCCGGGAGAAAGCGTGGCGATTGCTGGCCCCTCCGGTGTGGGAAAAACCACGCTGATGAAAGTGCTGTGCGGACTGTTTATGCCAGAATCTGGAAAGGTCCTGATCGACGGTAACGATATTCAGCACATGGGCGTGAACAATTACCGCAAAATGATCGGGTGTGTATTACAAGAAGATCGGCTGTTCAGCGCCTCGATACGCGAGAACATCTGCGGTTTTGAGCAAGAGATGGATGACACATGGATGATGGAGTGTGCCAGAGCCAGCTACATTCACGACACCATCATGGCATTGCCAATGGGCTATGAAACCCTGATAGGGGAACTGGGTGAAGGGCTTTCTGGCGGACAGAAACAGCGCCTGTTTATCGCTCGCGCCCTCTATCGTAAACCGGGCATTCTGTTTCTGGATGAAGCCACCAGCGCGCTGGACAAAGAGAGTGAAGCTGCTGTCAATCTGGCGATCAGGCAGATGAACATTACCCGAATCATCATTGCGCATCGAGAATCGACTCTCGCCAGCGCCGATAGAGTCATCACCCTCGGCCCAGAGCGCGAGCCGTAATGGCATACCGAACGCGGCTTTGTCAGGCTTTGGTCGCTAAAATAACGCTGGAGGCCTTAATCAGGGCAATCAGCTCACTGCCCACGCTGACCTGCATCTCTGCCACACTTTCATTGGTGATCGTCGAGGTCAACGCCAACCCGCTGTCGGTGACCAAATGAATGGTAGAGTTGACCGCGCCGGGAATAACAGAGGTCACTTTGCCACGAAATTGGTTGCGTGCGGAGAACACCAGGCCGCTGTTGGCCGAAGCCAGAATCACCCAAGGAGCCTTGACCAGTGCAATCGCCACTTTACCCGGTACCAGGCCCAGCGTGTTGCTGCTGGCACGGGTGATCACGGTGGTCAGGGTTTCCCCCCCTTCCAACGTCAGAACCACTTCATTATTGACCGCGCCTTCCGTTACTGACGCCACCACACCAGAAAGTTGATTTCTTGCCGACACTGACATAGCTCGCTACTCCTGCTGATTAACAAGGGATTAGCGCTATCATGAACATATATCCCTCAAATTCAAAAGCGTTTTTTATTATTACTCACTGAGGGGTAGCCGCTCGATTTTTTTATAACTACACGCTATATCTCGAAGGGATTTATTCTTTTTTTTTACCGCAGGATACTGTTAGCGTGCGCAGTATTGTCCGTTTTTCTGCTCGGAAGCATCCTGCTGATATGAATATCGATCTCCGCCAGTTACGGCATTTTATCGCCTTGATTGAACATCGCAATTTCACTGCGGCAGCGCAGGCGATGAAGCTTTCTCAATCGGCGTTCAGCCGCAGCATCCAATCACTGGAACACGCATTCGGTGCGCGGTTGATCGATCGCAACAACCCATTGCAACCCACCCCCAAAGGGCGCGTGGTGTTGGATCATGCGCGTCGATTGATCAACCAAACGCAGGATCTGTTCAACGATATTCAGCAATTCAACGAAAAAGAAGCAGGAGAAGTGCATTTTGGCTGCGGTCCTGCTCCCGCAGCCTGGTTGATGCCACAGGTGATTGGCCGTTTCTCCCGCGACTATCCCAAGGTACGCATGGTGTTTCGCGTGGATAACTGGCAGGCACTCGGCGAGCGACTGATGGCGGAAACGCTGAGCTTTATCGTCGCCGACACCCGTAACTATGAATTTGATACCCGCTACCGGGTGCAGCCATTGAGCAAGCACCGCTGGGGTTTCTGCTGCCGCAAGGGGCATCCACTGACCGCCTTTGAAGAGATAAGCGTCGAACAGTTGTTTGCTTATCCGCTGGCGGCCACCATTCGCCCGCCCAATTTACACCGTGCACTGGTTGAACTGAGCGGCAAACAGGACATCCGCACCAACATTGAATGTGAAAACGGCTACAGTCTACTGGAAGCCATCCGCCATTCGGATGCGATCGGCACCACCAACCACGGTCACTCCTCGGCACAGCAAGGGCTGCACATGCTGAAGATTGCCGGACTGGATGACAACAGCGAGGCGTTTTATACCCATTATGGCATTGTGTCACTGGCCGATGCCCGATTGTCACTGCTGACGCGTAAGCTGATCGATACCTTTGTGCAGGTCGACCAAGACCTGCACGGGGTAGTGGATGTGTTACCCGCAGGTGAGGGTGAAGTCCCGGATAACCTGGTGTGAAAACACAGTACGCAAACCGAAATAACCCGCTTGAGAGGATTCAGACAGGTGAGCACTGAAGTAAAGGGTGTTGTCCACCCAGAAGCGGGTTTCTCCCTGCGCTACTTCAATCACAATGCGATATTGCCTGCCGGGTTGCAGCAGGTGTGCAGCATCGGTGTATTCTCCTAGCAATGCGCGATCGCCCTGCCCATTGTAGTAGCGAAAACGGGTGGTGCTGTTCCAGTTACCGCCCATCCCGACATAATACAGTGCGAGGTTGTCATACTCATTCAACTGCCCGCGTCGAGTAAAAAGATTGCTACGTTGCGGATCTCGTGCAGCCCAAAACTGGTTAACGTCTGACAATCGATCGTAAGCGCCCCCCGCCAAACGCACTTCACGGGTAAAGGCGATACGATAATTCCCCACCAGAGGTTTATCCAACCACAGCGTCAGACCCGCAGCACTCTCAAACGCCAGAGCGTCATCGTTCAGCGTGAGATGTGTATGCAGTGGATCTTCTTGTTCCCCCCGCCAGATGAGCGGTTCGCCCTGCGCATCCCGTGACCAGCGCAGCGAAAAATGATGAGGATTGTGCTCCTCTTCCGATACCTGCGCCGCTGGCGAGGCCAGTATCGTTGTGTCGGTACAGTTTGAATCCGTCATGGTGCGTTATCCTGTCTTGCCTGCTCAACCGGCAGGCTCAAAGTGAAGGGGGGATCTCATCCAGCAGAGCCAGTAGCGCGATCGCCGCCAGTCCCCACTGCGCTACTGCGTTGGTTGATAGCGGCGCACCGTCATCAAAGGCGACTTCGTCAAGCGGTGCCATCACGTCAGGGGGAGTGAGGTGGCGCAGGTGACCCACGGCAGCAACCATGCCACCGCCCCCGCCGCTAAATTCTCGCCAGGCACGTTGCGCCAATGGCGTATCGTTTAAACGGCGTGCCGCAAACGCAGTCAGCCGGGCATGGCCTTGTGCCAGGTTGTTTTTTTTCACCCGCTGACCAATAAACGCACTTAGCGCGGCGGGATCGTTATACAGTCGGCAGTAGTCCAGCCAGGCGCGGGTGAAATCAGGATCTGGCAGCAGATCGAGCAGTTCACTGCAAACCTCCGTCAGGCCAAACACAGCGCTCAAATGAGAAATGCCAATCTGTTCCGCTGGTGCAGGCTGAAAACGCCCGCTACGGGGATCGAAATCGGCGCTGCCGGTAAAAAAGCCGTGCGGCTGGCGAGCAAGGGTTTGCATACTGTTAAGCAGACGTTCACGTTGAGCCGGATCGCCGTGGCGCTCCCAGGCGGTGAGCCAGGCGGCAGCTACAGCACCCCAGTCCGTGCCAAACGCCAAATTGACCCAGTGCGGGTCGGTTGGTGCAACCTGACCGATTTTGCGTCCTGGCAAAACCGTAGCCAACGCTCGTGCCCCCTCAACCTGTTCATCCAGCAGTTCACCGATGCGCTCATCCGCCGTCAGGTAATAGAGAAAACGGCGATTGGCAACGGTCGAAATGCGCAGTTGCTTGGCGCTGTCCCCCCAGTGGCGCACGTTGTGGCGGGAGCCCAGCGGGGAGAAACGTCCCTGATGGTAAACATCCACCTCGCCGGTGTGGCGCGTCATCGCCTCCGCCATACGAAATACATCAGCGCGCCCACTGTGCAAAAAGTAGTACCATAACCAGAGATCGGTACTGAGTTCCGAGTTATCCCAAGCGTAGCCGCCCACGTCATAACGCCACACATGACGATCGCTATCATAAGTGTGCATCACATCGCCGAAATCCCAGAAGCCGTACCATTTGCGCTGCTCAACCTCCTGCTGATAACGCTCGAAATACCAAGCGAGTTGCCCCTCCAGTTGTTTACGCTGCGGCGAATCCCCTCGGGCCGGTGACCACAACGGGCCAAAAGCCCGGGCGCGCGCCAGATCCTCAGGCTGCGCCACCAGCAACGGTGGTTGCTGCATCCGCTGTGCCAGACGCACCAATTGGGCGTTATCCGGCGTAGCGGGCAGTACATCGATAAACAGCTCGCTGGTGCGGGCAATACCTTGTGGCGTGGAGAACCCCGGCTCGTAATCCTCATAGGTGATCGCCAACCCTTCCAACTGCTCAGCCGTATTCTCCTGGCCTAATCCATCATGGTAACCACGCATCTCCATCGGTTCCGCCCAGGGCGACCAGAGCCACATGGTCACAGTGGCGCTATGTCGGTGGGCATCTTCCAGCGATAAACTCGCCGGATAGCTTTGCCAAAAATGGCGAACGCCAAAGGCAACGCCGCCCTGCGGCGTGCCCAGATACCCAACTCCCGCCGCACGTCCGCCGGTTGCTGCCAACACCCAGCCCTGCCCTGCTGATGTGCGTTTGTGGATCTGAAACCCATCTGGATGATGCTGTGTCAAACGATAGCTACCAAATGCCGGGATATAGGCCAGCCGCTTTCCGACTTCAGGAGAGAACGCGGCTACCGGTGGCGTGGCTTTACCGCTGAGCTGTGCGGCGATCGCCCCCGCGCCGGGATCGCGACGTAACCCACTCAGACCGCGCACCGCTTCAGCAAATACACCCCCGTCTGCCGAGACAAAACGAACGTGGCGATCGTGCAATTCACCTGCCAAGGGAACATCAAACGCTAGCCCAATCCCCGCCAACTGTTGCCGCGTCTCATCAAGATCGTAGATCAACGTATGCACCACACGCAGCGAAGCTGAGTCAGCATAGGCATACAGGCGAATAACGAAGGGAATTCGGCTTTCTCCTGGCTGTTGATGGTGCCCCCACAGCGCGATCACCGTTCGCTGCGAGCCTTTTTGTTCAACCTCCACGCGGTCGATCTGGCTTTGGTACGTGTGTCGCGCCAGCGTTTCTGCATATTCATCACCCTGCTGCACGCGCAGCACTAACCGCGCACGCGTTAAGGCCAGTCGCTCCCCTTGCCAGACTTCATCGATCAGATGACTGCCGGATCGCGCAATGCGGCAGCGAATACGCCCGGTGTCTACCGTCCAGCCGTTATCGTTTTCGCTCACGCCGTGCGACAGGTCCCCCGTTATGGCAGGCACGGGGCGCAGGGCCAAGCCGATGCCCGGAGGCTGTTCGCCCCCCAACGCGTGCGCGGACCATTTCAGAGAGCCGTCCGGCCAGCGAGCCAGCGCCCAGCTTTGCAGTGGATAGTCGCGCTGCTGCGCATCGCGCAATTGGAAACCACTGTCGCCCGCTACCTGGCCTTGCGGCCAGGGAACCCCCCAGGTCACCCCCGCAAACGCCGCGGGTGTCTCCCCATCAAGCCAGCGCAGGCTGACGGGGGTAACATCATGTGTCGCGCTGTCACCGCGAAATGGCTGAGCCAGCACCGGTGACCAGAGCGGCGCAGACAGCGCCAACAGCGTGCCATCACGCAAAAAGCGGCGACGGGAGAAAGAGAAATGACGCATATCCTCAGCCCTTGAAGTCATAGCCAAAGGTGACACCAAAGGTACGCGGCTCACCCAACACACCATAGGCGGAACTGTAATCGCCGTTTCTCACCGTGCGGTAATAGGTTTCATCCAACGCATTCTTCAGCCACAGCGAGACACGCCAGCGGTTATCCCCCTGCTTCCCGCTGACCCCAGTGGAGAGGTTGAGAATGCCGTAGGCCGGAATACGCGAGAAAGCAGAGTTGTTCACGGTGCCGTAAGACCAATCGCGCCATGACCACTGACCAGAGACAAAAGCATCCAGATTATTGGCCGTTTGCCAGTCATAGCGTATCCGCGAGTTGTAGCTGAAACGCGGCGATTTAAACACGCGCTGACCAGACAGATCGCACGATGCCGGCGCACCAGACACCAGCGTCACCTCTGCCGGGCAACGGGCATTGTTAAAGGTGAGATAGCGAGCATCGAGTAACGTCCCCGCCATGCTAATGCTTAACCCATCAAGCGGGCGCAGCGTCAACTGCGTTTCCCCACCGCGTGAGCGAAATTTACCGGCATTAATCAGGTAGCTGGTATCCGTTTCCACGTCATAAGCATTGGTCTGGAAATCTTCCACCACGCTCCAGAACAACGCCGTATTCCATTCCACTTTGCGCTGTAACCAGTTGGTTTTCACCCCAAGTTCTGCCGAGCGGGTCTTTTCCGGTTTAACGTACAGAGAATCGATACCCAACGCTTTTGCCGCCCCAGATGAGACGTTCAACCCACCCGATTTTTCACCATAGGCCAACGTCAGATAAGGCGTGACATTCGGCGCGGCAAACCAGTTAAAACTCAACATGCCGGAAGGCAGACGGTTAGACTGAGACAGCGGCCCGGAATCGAAATTAGCGCGATTACGGCGCACAAAGGATCCCTCTTTCGTCTCCCAGGTTTGACGCAGTGCCAATGTCACATCCAGTGCATCATTGGCATGCCAGGTACCACGGCCAAACAGCGAGTAGAGCGTATCGTCCAATGTCCCTATGCGCTGGATGTCCTTGCCGCGATAGCTACTGCTGCCAAGCCACTGGGTTACGCGCGAATCGTCGTAGTAGAAGGTGTGAGCATCGGTATCCAGATTCTCACCCCAATAATCGGCCCCCACGGTATAGTCCACCGCACCGCCTTTGGGAGAATTTAGCCACAAACGCTGCGACCAGGTACGATCGCGCACCGCGGCACCGCTGTTGCGATACAGCGGAATATTCAATGCATCGGCCGATTGCGGCAATACGCGGAAATAGCGCAGCGAGGAGAGCGAATTCAGTGTGTAACCGCTCTTGAGCGTCCAGTTGGCTTCAATAGAGCCACCACCTTGTGCTACTCGGCTTTCGCTTTCATCATCAAGCGCTACCTGCCGCCCTTTGATGGTATTGATCCCCAGACTGTCCGCTTTGGTTTGGAAAGGATCGCTTCCCCCTACCGAGTAGCTGTCGATCAGCGTCATCACCGGGTTTTCTTTGATATCACTGTAATCACCGGTGATTCGCAAACTAAACGCATCGCTTGGCTGGTATAACAGTTGACCACGTACCCCATTTCGCGTGCTACCGCCGAGTTTGTTGCCATTGAGCACGTTGGTGACAAACCCATCACGCTCGGTGCGCGACAGGTTAATTCTGCCCGCCCAATGCTCGCTCAGTGGGCCAGATGCCATCAATCTCGACTGCAAATAGCCGCGCTGTCCCACTGATTGTTCCAGGGCATATTCCGGTTTGAAGGTGGGTTTACGGGTGTGAATATCAATAGCACCACCGGTGGTGTTGAAGCCAAACCCGGCCCCTTGCGCCCCTTTCAGGACCCGAATGTTGTCGATATCCAACAAATCGTTGGAGACCGCCCCCGGACGCGACAGATAGACGCCATCAAGAAATACGCCCACGCTGCCCGGCATCCCGATATTGGTGCCGCTCTCGCCACCATCGCCAATGCCGCGAATGGTGACGGTGGTGTCCATGGCATCCACCGCATCAATATCCAGGCCGGTGACCAGTTGCGACAAATCTTCAAAGCGATATAGCCGCTCCTGCTCCAACGTTTGACCGTCGATCACAGAGGCCAACGTCGCAGGGGGCTGCGACTGTGCCCGGCGCGCATTGACCGTTACGCGCTTGAGCTGAACCGCCGAGGCAGGCGCGGGAGTGGTGGTGGCTGATTCGGACGTATCGTTGTCAGCCGCGAGCGCGTTAACGGGAACCGCCAGCGCGCAACCGATTAATGCCGGGTGTAGCCATAGCGACTTCTTGGTAAACATCATGTGTGACTCCGCACAGACAAAAGGGTGCCTATTGCCGTGAATGCCACGGCAATAAGGGCGTAATAGAAAAATGAGGAACCGAAAAAATCAGGGCGTGGCTTGCAGGTGACTTTTATCCAGCCAGCTATCCACATCAAAAGGTTGGCGAATCAGGCGCGTCTCATAGGCCAGTTCTACTGCTTTTTTCAATTTTGCTACATAGGGGGCATCCAGCTCAGGAGACAGCCGCTCTGATAACGGGGGCAAGGTATCCCACTCCACGCGCAGAATATTTTCCGGATAGCCAGATTGGGTTGCCAGCAGGCGAATGAAAGCATCTTTGTTTTTATCATCGCTTGCCCAAGCCGCCGCTTCTCTCTGCACCTTCACGAAGCGTTTGATGATATCTGGATTCGCATTGGCGAAAGCACCATCCGCCAGCACGAAACCACTCAGTTGCCCAGCCCCTTGCAAGTCCCGCGTTGAGAGCGGAATATCCGCCAGCCCCTTGTCGCGCAGAGAGAGCGTGTTGCTGCCGCCCCAGGTGGCATCAATTTGTCCAGCCGCCAACGCCGCACTGGACGCAGCAAAATCCAGGTTAATGATTTTGATATCGGCGGGTTTTACCCCCTGTGAATCCAGTGCGTTCACAAACGACAGCTCGGCGGCCGTGCCGCGAAACAGGCCGACACGTTTCCCTTTAAGATCGGCAAGTTGCGTGATGCCGGAGCCTTTGGCTACCGCCAGATAGTGATTAATACCTCGTGATGCCACGGCGATCACACGCGTATCCAGCCCGCGTGCACGGCCTATGATACTGGCCAGGTCCCCCAGATACGCCACATCGACCTGATGGTTACCAAAGGCTTCATTGATAATGGGCCCAGCGCCTTTGATAAAGGTCCAGCGCACCGTAATACCGTCTTTGGCAAATTCATGTTCCAGCAATTGTTGACTATGAATCACATCCAGTAATCCGCCGCCGCTGGGTTTGCTGCCTGCGCCAATATCGGGCGCGGCAATGCGAATTTCGGTCAGCGCCAATGCGTCACTTACAGTTGCCAGCCCAAATGCCAACAGCCCGGCCAATGCCCACGTTCTTCCCCGTCTTGTCATATTTATATATCCGATGGTTGTAATTTCCCGCATAACGTTTCTTGTCATGAAACATTGCATCAAACGTTATGGTATTTTCCCTATCTGTCGCGGCGACAGCGTCGCTGTTAATAGAACAACACGCTATCGCATCACATTATTTCCCTGTCAGATGTAAACGCTGACAAATAAACTGACTAATACAAAAAACGCATTTCTATGTTAACTAATCAGATAAATCAGGCGTTACGGTGGTTTTCATCCGGTATGCAACGCGTGAAATAAAACTATGCCAAGAATGCATTAGCAATAACGTAATTATTTCCCTTACGCTGCATGGGTAATAAATAGCCCCGAAAAAATAACACACCTCATAAATAAACGCATTAATGCATATCCATATGCAAATACATGCTTTGACATTAATGAGTGAGTGAGAAAAATCGGACTATAGATAAATTAACGCGGTCAGGAGTCATTATTCATGACGCAACTCGTGTATGCCGATAATAACAGTGGCCCGTATTCTTATGACGTTGCTCAGGTGCCGTTGACATCGTCCTCTCTGGCAGGGTTTCGTTTGCAACAGTTAGCGATACTGCATAGCTCTAAGCCAGAGCGCATAGTGGCTGCGCTCTTCATTGTAATGCTACATGCGATCGTGCTGACGCTTCTGGCACGTGCAGCGGATATGCCGGTTACGGTGCCTGCACAGCCACAGCCCGTGAGCGTGGAACTGGTGGCGGCGACGCCCAGTGTAGAACCTGCCCCTAGCATTGCAGAAACCGCCCCCCCAGAAGAGACCGTATTACCTGAAACGGTTGTGCCGCAAGAACCCGAGGATGCGGTAAAACCGGTGGATGAAGATGCGATTACGCCCGCGCCGCCGGAAAAGAAAACACCGCCGCCCGTCAAAAAAGCGGTACCGGCCAAACGTAAGCCCACACCGCAGCCCGTACGGCAGGAACCTGTCGCATCGACGAGCAACGCCCCAAGCGCCACGACCGCACCGGTCACCCGCGCAGCACAGGAAGCGCCCCTGACGCCGCCGCTGGCGAACGCCGATTACCTGCGCAACCCTCCACCGCCTTACCCTGAGGTGGCGATCAGTCGTGGTCAGGAAGGTACGGTGTTGCTGAATGTTCAGGTGCGTCCCGATGGCAAGGTACAAACGTTAACTATCCAAAAATCCAGCGGCTATCCGGCGCTGGACAACGCCGCCCGAGACACGGTGCTGCGCTGGTCCTTCGTTCCGGCACAGCGTGGCAGCCAGGCTGTCAGCGGTTGGGTGGTGGTTCCCGTCGATTTTTCGCTTAATTCATGAGGTAGTGGTTATGACTTTCGGACACGTAGAACTCCTTTCCCCTGAAGGGGGCGTTATTCTGCTGTTACTGCTGTTCTCCGTGCTGACCTGGACGCTCGGTGTATTAAAACTACTGCAATACCGCCGTTTACAGCGGCGCGCTCAGCAATTTCGTGCCCTTTTTTGGCAACAGGACGATCTGAGCCACTCGCTGAGCCACAGTCTTACTGAGACAGGTGCCTTTGCGAACCTCGCTCAGGCAGCACTGCAAGCGCCACAACCCGTAAACGGTAAACTCACACTCGGGCTTCATCTGCCCGATCGCGTAGAACGCGCATTGCAACAGCAGATCCAACGCGAGCGCCGCACGCTGGAAACCGGACTTGCCGTGCTGGCCAGTATCGGGACCACATCGCCGTTTATCGGCCTGTTCGGGACAGTGTGGGGCATCATGGCAGCACTACAACACATTGGGCTATCCGGCTCAGCCAGTCTGGATACCGTTGCGGGCCCCATCGGTAATGCCCTGATTGCAACCGGTATTGGTATTGCCGTCGCCGTTCCTGCGGTGCTGATTTACAACTACTTTTTGCGTCGTCTGAAACTGGCCGTGGCAGATATGGATGATTTCGCCCACGATATTTTCAGCCTGTTGCAGGCACACGACTTTCAGGTAACACCGCCATCCGCTACGCCTTATAGCGTAAAAAACATCAGGGAGGTGGTGTGATATGGCTTTCGCCTCCCGTAACGATGACGACATGATGAGTGAAATGAACATTACCCCGCTGGTAGACGTGATGCTGGTGCTCTTGGTGGTGTTTATCGTCACGGCACCGATGTTGACCAATGCGATTCCGGTGCAGTTGCCAAAAACCGCGGCCGTCGCACCTGCCGAGCGAACCGATCCCTTGGTGATCAGCATTGATGCCCAGCAGCAGTTGTTTATCAATAAAGATCCTTTCCCACGCGATCGGTTATCCGCCCACTTGCAACAGGCCAAAGCCAATAATGCCAATCTGGTGGTGCAGGTGCAGGCAGACAAAGAGGCCAACTACGGCGAGGTTGCCGCGCTGTTGGCCGATGTGGAGCAGGCAGGGATTACGCGCCTCTCCCTGTTGACCCAGAAATAGCCCACGCGGAACGCCAGCATGATGATCCCTCAACAGGCTCCACGGACAGGGGCGGTTTCCCCCCTACCGTACCGCTTTTCCGACACCGGTTACAGCGCCTGGCTGGTCCCGTTGCTGCTGCTCGCCGTGTGGTGGCTGGCTAGCCGCCATCAGTGGATGTCAGAACAGATCCTGCCTTCCCCGCTAACCGTTGCCAGCGGCGCATTAACCTTTATCCCCGAAGAACTGCTACACCAGTTGCCCATCAGCCTGGCACGCTTATTTATCGGCCTTGGTGGCGGCATCCTGTGCGGTCTGTTATTGGGTTGCCTGTTCGGTTTACACCGCCGCAGTCATTCGCTGTTTATGCCTCTGTTCACCGTGGTGGCGCAAATTCCTACGCTGGCCTGGATCCCGCTGTTGATGCTGCTGTTGGGTATCGGAGAAGCGCTAAAGCTAGCGGTATTGATCAAATCTATCACCGTTCCGGTAACGCTTTACACCTGTGCTGGTATTCAACAAACGCCGCAAAAGCTGTATGAGATGGCACGCAGTCTGCGTCTTCCTCCCACGCTATTTCTACGTCGTCTGATTATCCCCACGATGTTACCTTACGTAATGACCGGCATCCGGCTGGCATTCTCACAGGGCTGGGTGTCGCTGATTGCCGTCGAACTGCTCGCCTCGAGTGAAGGGCTGGGTTACCTGCTGGTACAAAGCCGCCAGCTGTTTATGCTGGATTTTGTGTTTGTCTGCATTCTGATTATCGGCCTGTGCGGGTATGTGGGAGAACGGCTGCTGCTCAGGCTGGAGCAACGCTGGATTCACTGGCCCGCGCCGGTATTAGGGCGAGACAGCCTCAGTCCCAGTGTTGCCTTCACCTCATTAACGCCCTGGTATGCGCCGCTAACGCTATTGCTGTTGTGGAGCGTGGGCAGCCAGCTTGGCTGGTTTAACACCGCCTTTCTGCCCGCACCACAGCATGTGGTTGAGACGTTGGTCAATGGATTAACCCAGGGGGATTTACTCACCGATCTGCTTGCCAGCCTGACACGCGCACTGCAAGGATTTCTGCTCGGCAGCCTGCTTGGTATCGCCGCCGGTGCCCTGCTCGGTGGTTTGCCGCTCGCCGATCGGCTGTTTAACCCGCTACTTTCCGCCGTGCGCAGCGTAGCCCTCTTCGCCTGGCTGCCGCTGATCACCGCTTGGTTCGGGCTGGATGACACCTCCAAGGTGGTGTTTGTGTCTGTCGCCGCCTTCTTTCCTCTGCTACTTGCCACGCGTCAGGGGATTGCTCAATTACCGCCAACGCTGCGTGAAGCCACCTATGTACTGCGTCTTTCGCCATACCGCATCTTAAGCAAGTTGGTGCTGCCCTCGGTGATGCCACCGGTGTTTTCCGGCCTGCGGCTGGCGCTGATGCACGCTTGGACAGGCGCAATTGGTGCTGAATATTTTATTCCGTCTGGCGCGGGGTTGGGGGGCATGATGATTCGTGCTCAACAATTGCTGGCATCCGATCGGATTATTGCTGGCGTGGTGTTGATCGCGCTAGTTGCCGCACTGTTTTCCCGCCTGATCACCTTCGCTGAACGTCGCCTGACCGCCTGGCGCTTCCAGTAACCGACATTAAGGAGACGTCATGCCTTTGCAATTTCATCACATTACCAAGCAATTTACCGTACAACATCAGCCCTTCACGGTGTTGCAGGATGTCTCGCTGTCGTTGGCACCCGGCGAACTGGTCGCCATTATCGGCAGCAGTGGGTGTGGCAAATCGACATTATTGCGGTTGGCCGCCGGGCTGGAGCAGTCGCAACAAGGTTCCATTACCATTGATGGGCAACCGTTGACGGGTATTCACCCTGACGTCAGTCTGGTGTTTCAAGAACCACGCCTGTTCCCATGGTTGAGCGTGAAGGAAAATATTCGTCTGGGGATGATTAACCTGCCCCTTTCCGCCGCACAATCCGAACAGCAGATTGCGCACTACCTTGAAATGATGGGATTAGAAGACTTTGCCAATGCCTGGCCACATCAGTTGTCAGGCGGCATGGCACAGCGCGTTGCCATCGCACGGGGGTTAGCCTCACGCCCCAAAATTCTGTTGCTCGACGAGCCGTTTGGTGCGCTTGATGCCATGACCAAACAGCAGCTACAGCATCGACTGGCAGAGATCCGCCGTCACACCACGCTGACTATTCTGCTGGTAACCCACGACGTGGAAGAGGCAGTGTTCCTAGCCGACAGAGTGGTCGTGATGTCGCACCGACCGGGTCGCATCAGCGCGCTATTGCCAATTTCACTGCCCTACCCGCGCGATCGCACCAGCCAAACGTTACTGGCACACAGACAGGCATTGGGAGAAGCATTGCAACACGCGGAAGTCCCGGCAACGGTGTAAACCGTTGCCGATCACGCCACGATGGCGTGGGCACACTGCGTCTGAAGCAGCTCCCATTCAGGTTTAGCTACCGAGCCTGCATCGGTAATGATGATATCGATTTCCTGCGGTGTGGCGTAAATCACCCGGCTGGTGACACCTATCTTGCTGTTATCCGCCAGGATAATCCGCGTTTTGGCATTCTTGACCATGGCACGAGCAATGGCGGCTTCATGGTGTGCGAAACTGCTGGCACCCGAAGCGCTGGTGATCCCCACCGGTGACAACAGCGCAACGTCAGCGCGATAGCGCTGGATCTCGCTCACCGTCAAATCACCGCTGGTGGCCTGCATCGACGGCCCCATATGGCCGCCAAGCAGAATCACCTCATGGTGCATCGTCGATTCCGCCGTAGTCAGCTTCAGCGCAACGTTCAGGCTGTTGGTTACCACCGTCATGCCGGGCATCGACAGTAGCTCATCTGCCAACAACGCCGTGGTGCTGCCCGCATCAATAAACAGCGTTTGCCCAGCGCTAAGCTGCTGCACCGCAGCGCGAGCAATATCCTGCTTCTCTTTTTCACGCACGGCGTTGCGCACCGACAGCGGCGGTTCCGGCTCCAGCGATGTTGCGACAATCCCACCATGAACGCGGCGTAATGCCCCCATGGACTCCAGCTTCAGAATGTCGCGCCGCACCGTCTCTCGCGAGACACCGAGATGCTGGATGATTTTTTCCGTACTGACCCGATTCAATGTGGACAGCAGCGCGCGGATACGGTGTAAGCGAGTCTCTTCTAGCATCAATAGTGATTCTCTGGCGTAAAGGCGTAAACGGCGGTCATTGGCGTTTCGCCGTCAAGAGATGAAGCAGCAGCGCCATTATAGCGACAATCCCCATAATGCACGTAGAAAAAGCCGCTGCCTGCGAGGTGAAACCCGCTTCGTCCAGTCGCATCACGGTTACCGCTCCAAGCGGTAGCGATGGCGTCACCAGAAAAATCACCGCCGAAAGGGTTACCATGGAACGCATAAACAGGAACATGGCGACAGAGATCAGGGTCAATCGCATGGCAGGCAAATACACATCGCGCAGGATACGCACCACGCCGCCGCCCAGCACGGTGGTGGCATCCTCCATGGCGTTGGGTACATTACGCATCCCCATCATCATCGTAGTGTAACCCTGCGTGTGATAGTGGTAGTAGTTACACAGCGCCACCAGAATTGCCGAGCCATACAGCATCCCCCACGGCAGATCGGCGGTGTTAAACGTGAACACATACGACAGCCCGAGCACCAGCCCCGGTACGCCCACGGGCAGCGCGCTGAGCAACGCGGCAAAATCCGCACTTTTCCCCGGCTGGCGACGAATGCCAAACGTGAGCAAAAACAGCAGCAGCGTGCCGATAACTGCCGCTAACGCCGAGATCCAGATGGATGTCCAGAGCGGTGCATACCCCCCGGCAAGATCGATGTTGTAATGCTTAAGCGTCAAATCCAAGCGATAAGGCCACAGGCGAATCATGCTGGCAATCACCACTGTGGCAATCACCGTTACAATCAACAGCGCGATGGTCATATTCACCAAATAAAACGGAATATCGCGGCGCTGCAACGGTTGAGGAACATGCGCAATGGCGGAGGACGTGCCGATGGTTTTCTGGCGACGTGAAGCGGCACGCTCGATCCAGATGGATGCCGCCGCAGGCAGTAATAACAGAATCCCCACCACGGCCCCCATGCCAAACTTCATTTGCCCGCTGACCTGGCTGTAAATCTCCGTCGCCAGCACCGAGAAATCCCCTCCTATCACCACCGCATTACCAAAATCGGTGATGGTGATGGTAAACACCACAAAGGCCGCGCTCAGTATGCCGTAGCGCACGCCCGGCAGGGTGATGTCCAAAAACTGCCGCCAGTCCGTGGCGCCCAGCACGTTCGCCGCCTCATACTGCCGGGTATCGCTTTGGCGCAGCGTGACACGAATGATCAAAATTGCCTGCGGCAAGGCATACAGCACGTTGGCGATCAGCAATCCCCAAAAACCGTAAATATTGAGGCGCACGCCAAGCAGGTTTCCCACGATGCCATTACGCCCGAGCAGAAAAATCAGCCCGAGACCGAGCACCAACGAGGGCGCTAATACCGGCAGCGACGTGGCAAAAGAGATAAAACGTTTGGCGGGCATAGCCGTGCATTCCAGCCCATACGCGACGATAAACCCCAGTGCCAGCGTCACCAGCGTGGTAACAATACCCAGCACCAGACTGTTCCACATCGCGCGCCACACGCCCGGCGCATTCATCAGCGCCAGATAGTTCGACACACCAAACGTGCCACTACGATCGTCGAGCAGACTGTGCCACAGAATGCTGAGCATCGGCGCGCCAAAAAACGCCAGCAATGCCGCCAGCGGCAGGTAGAGGCAGAGGCGGGATAACCAGCGGTCAGCCGCCGTTTGCGGAGGAAGGAGTGAATAACTCATGCTTGCACCCAGGCGCAATCTTGCGCAGCAATGGAGAGCGTAACGCGATCGCCCGCCGACCAGTTAAGGGCACTGCTGGTTTCCACCAGCAACGGGTGTGATTTCCACAGCACTTCAACCCGCTGAATGCTGCCCAAAAAGCTGGTGCTCACCACCTGCCCCTCGGCATCGGGCGCTTTCGCCATGGCGATGCGTTCAGGGCGGATAAACAGTTCGGCATTCTCGGGCGCAGCGGTCTGTAACAGTTCCGGCATCCACTGCTGGACCGTTGCTTTGGGCAACAGATTACTGTGCCCCATAAATTCAGCCACAAAGCGGGTGCGCGGTGCGGTATACAGCTCGCGCGGCGTGCCTTCCTGCACGATAAGACCACCCTGCATACAGACAATTTTATCTGCCATGCTCATGGCTTCTTCCTGATCGTGAGTCACCATCAGCGTGGGAATGCCTAACCGTTGTTGAACTTCACGCAGCTCCTGACGCAATCCGGCACGCACGCGTGCATCCAGCGCGGAAAGCGGCTCATCCAATAGCAGCAACGACGGATTGACGGCTAACGCGCGCGCTATCGCCACTCGCTGCTGCTGACCGCCGGAAAGCTGATTAGGATAACGATCGCCAAACCCGCCAAGACGCACCGTGTCCAACAGGCTGTTGACGCGATCGCGAATCTCTGCCTCCGGCGTGTGACGAATTTTCAGCCCATAACCGATGTTTTGCGCAATGGTCATGTGCGGAAACAATGAGTAAGACTGGAACACAATGCCAAACCCGCGATCGCGGGCGGGCACATTAATCAAATCGCGACCATCCAGACTGATTTTTCCGCCATCGCTGCTAAGCAATCCGGCGATAATCCGCAGTAGCGTGGTTTTTCCACAGCCACTGGGTCCGAGTAAACAAACAAACTCCGCGTTCTCAATCGACAAGTTAATGCGATCGAGCGCTACGTGGCCGTCAAAGCTTTTATAGAGATTCTGAATCACCAGCGCCATGTACTTACTACCCTCTTTAAACAACGTCTCGTACAAAGACGCCTTGTATTACCACGGCCTCAACGCTGGCCTGACAGCCAGCGTTGGTAGAGAAAACAACAGTTTGTTATCAGCGACCAATCGCCTTTTGCCAGGTTTCCAAAATGGCATCGCGCTGTTTGGCGCTCTTGGCGAAATCAACCGGGAACAACACGCTGGAGAGATCGGCAGGCAAGCCCGCCAACTTGGCGGCTTTCGATTGCTCGACGCCGGGGATGGTGACAATCTCTTTGTATTTGGTGTACAGCGTCGCGGCGCTGTTGGATAAGGTCCAATCCAGGAAACGCTGGGCGTCGGCTTTATTTTTTGATGCCGCCATCAAACCAGAGGCTTCCAGCTCATAGCCTGCGCCATCGCTGGGAATGACCATTTTGACCGGATACCCTTCTTCGATAGATTGCATCGCGGCAAACGCCAACGACACGCCAATGGCGTATTCACCGGTGCGCGCCGCTTTACACGGGCGAGAGCCGGACTTGGTGTATTGCGCAATATTGCCATCCAGCGTTTTGAGGAATTCCCACCCTTTTTCGTCCCCTTTGGATTGCAGCAGCGCGGCGATTTGCAGATACCCCGTACCGGATGAAACCGGGTTCGGCATCACCACTTCGCCTTTGTAAATCGGATTGGTCAAGTCTTGCCAGGTGGCAGGAACCGGCAGGTTTTTCGCTTTGAGCGCTTCGGTGTTCACACAGAACGCCGCCATGTAACCGGTGGCCGCAAACCATTTGTTATCCGGCGCGCGATAGGTTTCATCCAGCTTTTCACTGCCTTTGGCAGCATATGACTCCAGCAGCGCGGAAATGCGCGGGTCCATCACGTTGGTCAGCGCCCATCCCCAGACTACGTCATGCTGTGGGTTCTTGGCCTCTGCCAAAATGCGCGGACCGAGATCGCCCGTCGACAAGCGCAACACATTCACGGTGACATCCGGCATGTCCTTCTTCGCCTGTGCGACGTAATCCTTGATTTCATCCTCTTCCAACGAGGTATACACCGTGATGGTGCCTGCCTGTGCGGCTCCCATCAGGGTCGCAAAGGCGCATGCCGCCATCAGACTGGTACGGCGTAATGAAAAACGTTTCATAAATGTTCCCCTTAATGGTTGCGGAAGTCATAACTCGGTGGCGTAGCCCTGAGAAAGTGAGCACTTTTGTGCATTTCACATTCTGCGTTTATTTGTGCGTTATTTTGCATCTGTGTATTTTTAAGCACTAATCATGCCAACCCGTAAAGAAGCTTATGTTATGAGGTTTTATAGGCTAATAAAACAAGGCGTTGTTCAATTTCTGTGGTGTGGTAGGAAAGTAGTAATGCAAGATCAGGTGTGAAGAATTGCACTTTTTTGGTGTTTTATACGCATCAAAAAAGTGCAATTAAATGTATTTGTGTATTTAGTTGCTTTTCAATCCCGTTAGTGCGTAAGCTATTCCCATCCTGTTTATGCACGGTGTCTGACAGAAATACGGTGCTTAACCGAAATAGTGTGCTTAACCGAAATTTGGAGTCATCATGGCAACACGTTCAACTATTATGGATACCAATAGCTTTCGCGCAGAACACGCGGATGCGTTGGATGCCGAAACGCGCAAACTGACGGATAAGCGCAGCCAACTGCTCGGCGAATCCTACCGTTTGTTTTATCGCAACCCCGTGCATCTGGTTCGCGGTGCAGGGCAATACTTGTGGGATGCGGCAGGCGATAAATATCTGGATGTCTACAACAACGTCGCCAGCATCGGGCACTGCCACCCCGCCGTCATCGCCGCAGTGCATGAGCAGATGAGCCAGCTCAATACCCACACCCGCTATTTGCATGAACGCATTCTGGATTACACCGCCGATCTACTGACGACCGTGCCTGACGACATCAATAAAGCGATGTACATGTGCACCGGTTCGGAAGCCAACGATCTGGCGATCCGTATTGCCAAGGCCTACAGCGGCGGCACCGGCATCATCGTCAGTCAGGAGGCCTACCACGGCACCAGCGAACTGACCTCCGGGGCATCACCGGCACTGGGCAGCGGCCAGCCGCTCGCGCCCACCACTCGTCTGGTGCCGCCCCCCGATCGTTACCGCGTTAATGCGCCCGATTTAGGCGTCTGGTTTGCCAATGAGATCCAAAAACAGATAGACGACATGGCAGCGCATGGCATCAAATTCGCGGGTCTGCTGGTCGATTCGATCTTCTCTTCTGATGGCGTGCTGCCAGGGCCGGCAGGCTTTCTGAAACCAGCACTCGATGTGGTGCATGCCAACGGCGGCATTTTTATCGCCGACGAGGTACAACCGGGATTTGCACGCACCGGCGACAGCTTCTGGGGATTTGCGCGCCACGGCATCGTGCCAGATGTGGTGACGCTGGGTAAACCAATGGGTAACGGGATTCCGGTGTCTGGCCTGCTGGCCAAAGCCGATGTGTTGGCTGCCTTTAGCGATGAAATCCCCTATTTCAACACCTTTGGCGGCAACCCGGTTTCCATGGCGGCAGCGCAGGCGGTGTTGCGCGTGATCCGCGAAGAGAAATTACAGGAGCACAGCCTGATTGTTGGCGAAAAACTGCGACAAGAACTGGCACGCCTTGCCGATCGCCATGAATGCGTAGGCGATGTGCGCGGAGCTGGGCTGTTTATCGGTTTCGAGTTGGTGAGCGATCGCGCCGCCAAAACCCCTGACAAAGCACTGGCGCTGGATGTGATCGAACGCCTGAGAGCCGAGCGCGTGCTGACCTCGGTGGCGGGCCCTTATGGCAACGTATTGAAACTGCGTCCCCCCTTGGCGTTTCAGGAACAGGATATCGACTGGCTGGTCGGGTCGTTAGACAAGGTGCTGAGTGCCGTGCGTTAATGACGTTGGCGCACGTCCCTCGTTCAAGCGGGAACGTGCGCCAAAACCGATCACTTCACCAGCGTTACATCGTCAAAGGCAAAGCGTTTTTTCTCACCGGCTTCGTGATAACCGATACGAATAAACACGTGCAGATCCTCAAGATAAGCATAATCACTGCTCATCGGACGACCATCACCGCGATCGTCAGTACAAGTGAATTCCAGATAACGACCGGGAAAATGCGGGCTAATGGCTGCGGCACTGCGCCATGCGTTATCTGAACGGCACTGCTGACCGGTCGATTTGTTATCGCTCTGGCTATTCTTCCAGCGATACTCCGTGCCCGCCGCCGGAGGCAGAACAAACGTGTTTTCCAACGAATTGCTGATCACCGGTTTTTCTGCCAGCGAGTCCCATTTCTTAACGTCCACGATATTAAACAGACGGACATGCTGTGAATAAAACACCACGCTACCCAACGTCATTTTATCCAACGTCAGTACGGTTCCGTCCGGTAGGACATCCATTTGCACCACAAACGCGGCGAGATCCTCGCCCGGTGATTTTTGGGAATAGCTCAGGCGCTTAAATGTCGGGCGCAATGGCGGCGCTGCAAGCGCCTGTTTCAACGTATCCGTCACGCTCTGTGGCAGTGAATGGCGTTGAATCGGAGCCGGATCGTTTTGCGCAAAATCAGGTCGTAACGGCAACTCCTCCGCCATCGGCTTTTCACGCCATGTCAGCGTGCCGTCGCCGCTAAGCTGGCGAATATCGTTAACCGCGCAAAGCCTTTTGGCGAGCGCGGTTTCCTCAGCAGAAAGCGCAGTGAATGCAGGGTTTGCTTCAGACTGGCTATCCGTTATGTGCCCCTGATTATCCAACGCTAACTGATTAAGGGTTTGGCCCTTATCCCGTGCGCAGTCAAAAACTTTATCCGTTATTTTCACGGAATAGGGCGCGAGGTATTTCTCATCTTGATGGATACGCGCGTAGTCCGTTGCAAGACGCACCTGAAGCCGATCGCCCTCTCGCGCACTGTTGGTCACATCAATAAAGGGTCGGTTACCCTGAGCATCGGCTTTCGCAAGCGCAACCCATTTGGGGATCGGAACCTGTTGTTGGCACACATTCAGTGCCGGGTTGGTGCTGTAGGGGCTGTCCGCCTCAGGCTCGAACGGCATGCCGGGGACATAACGCGCCAGTGAGCCCGCGCCATAGACCCGAACGCTTGGCCGGTTTGGTACGGGAGGGGTAATACTGGCAAACAGGTGTGTTTTTTGGCCGGTATCGCAATCGACATTAAGCCATAAATCCGTCGTGCCATTCCCCAGCGTGGAAATACGAAAAAGGGCGTTAATGGCATTGCCCACTCTCACGGTATTGCCGGGCACCAAGGTCACATCCTTGATAACCACTTCAGGCAATTGTGGCTGTGCAAACGCCGGTGCAGACAGCACCCATCCCAGAGTCAATAGTGTTAGCCGCTTCATCGCGCATCCTGTTATTTCATCATTCCATTACCCGCCCGCTATCGGGCAAAACGCGCTACATGATGCAATTGATTATCAAAGGCTGGCAACGGGCATGCTCTGATTTTTATGCACTAAAGGCCCATGATACTGCGTATCATGGGCCTGATTGCTATCAGTGACAATTTGCTGCTAACACCGACTGGAACCGTTGTGGTGTTGTGTCAGCGAGCCGTGAGGTTACAGGTGCCGACGGCGCGAAAGTCGCCATCGCTTGCACCAGATAGTCCACATTATTGGTCATCAACCGCTGAGCGTTATCAGACACACTGGCAACGGATGGTCCAATTAACGCTGCACGTTTAGGTCTTATCGCCGTCGGCACCACATTTGGCACCGGTTGAGCAAAGAGGAAATCAGCCGCACTGACCTGCGAGGTATCCAGACTATCGAGGTAGAGCAAATTCACATCTGAGTCTGCGCCATTGGCTCCCTTGTGTCTGACGTCAACACCATGAATCTGTGACAATCCATTGATGGTGCCACGGTTTTGTTTAACGACGGTGAGTTGGTTGAAGTCGGTAACACCGATTTCGCGTAAATCTATTTTATCAATGCCGTGACGAAAACCGCGCAAAGCATTCTGATAGTGGTTAACACCGGGTTGAGCCTTAACCACAAAAACATCAGACGCCGCGCTATCACGACTATAAACCGTACCACTCAGGCTAAAAACCATCTGGCCCTGAGCATTGGTTGTCAACATAACACCTTTAGCGCCCCCGTGAAGGATCACGGTTCCCAATCCGGCCGTGGGTTGGGCGACTGTAGCGCCACTTTCTGTATAGGTTTTTGGGGCAATAAACGTATTTTGGAAGGTGAAATGTTTTGCACTGATACCAGCAATACCCTGATTTTTTAATGTAATAGTCTGATTTTTGCCTAAATCGACTTTTACATCTCGCCCCTGCTGCGTTAGCCGAAGATTAGCAAAGGTTTTTCCGGTAAAGCCGACCAAGTCGATAGTTTCATCGCGAGCAGCCTGAAAGTTAGTAATGATATCGCTGCCCGCATCACGGCGATGTACCACAAAACAGTCCTTTCCATTCCCCCCAGTCAACGTGTTGTTCCCACGCCCACCGTCCAATAGTGCATTACTGTTACCCGCAACCAGCACATCGTTTCCATCCCCCGTGGCGATATTGTGAATGTTTGCCGGGTTTCTTATCGTCAATGCCGCACCGCCAATGCTGGCAGCCCCTGTGAGCAGGTTTATGGACGTATCCCACGTTACTGCCGCTGCATTAAGGGTATTTCGTCCTCCTGACACGCCATTAACGGCATCATCCAGCACTTTACGATTGGCTTGACCGCCGATTAACGCACTGTATTCGTCGGTATAAAAGTAAGTGTCGTCCGGCGAGCGCTTGCTGCCGTATAACCGTAGTGACCAGGCATTTAAGGTAATGGGTAACCCAGAGCGTGCATCCGTTGCCTGAAGCGTCCAGTTACCTGCCGAATGCTCACCCATATCATGGGTCGACATAAAGCTGTATTTGAATACCCCCGATTGGCGACTACCGAGATCAGTTGCACTGGCTCCAGGCATCCCATCGGGAATTTTTCCTTGTCGATTGAGTAACACGCTTTGGGTGCCGTCAGGAGAGATGAGTTTAAGGGTTAAATCGCCAAGGCGGCCAACCCGTGCGTCGATATCGATTTCTGCATGCTCAACCGTTAAACCGGCCTTTATCGCAAGAGATTCCGTTATCGTTCCGCCTGCATTTACCGTTTTGTTGATGTTCCCGCTGGAGGCGCTGTAAACAAACTCATTAGCCGCCGTGTTTTGTGTCATCCAGGATTCGGACAGGCGCACAGCGGCACGCGCATCGACAATGCCAAAACCGTAATCATTGCTGGTGTGCATCCCCCCACCGTTCCAATGACGACTGCGGTTATCACTCCATGTGGTAGAGGGACCATTGATCTTGCGCGCAGACAGCGCAAGGATCTGCTGTACATCCCGATAGCCGAGATTAGGGTTAGCCTCAAGCATTAGCGCAACAATGCCAGAGACAATCGGTGCCGCAAAACTGGTACCTTGCATGCTGCTGTAATTGTTGCCAAACGTTGAGCCTCGTTCGGTTTCGAGCCGATGGCTGGTTGACATCACATTGCTTCCGGGAGCCGAAATCAGCAGACTGGCCCCCGGGTTTGAGAAGGGGGATGATCCTATCTGCAGCGTCGATAAATCGCCCTCTGCATTAATGGCCCCCACCTCCACGGAAAAACGATTGTTACTGGTCAATGATCCTTGCGCATTGCCCCCGGATGCACGCTGATTGCCACCGGCGGCGACAATAACAGTCCCTAACCCTCCCCGCCCATTCGCCGCCGCATACTGTGCATTCATGCTCAGCGACGTGCCGGTGTGGATTGAACCATCCTGAAAATTGCTCAGCGCGAAGTCGTTGGTAAACCCCCAACTATTGTTAGCAACATCGAAACTAACCATGTGCCCCAAACCGGCAAGATCGGCACCACGGCTGGTGAGATGATAGCCACCCAATGTTGCCCCATGGGCCACACCGACACCGCCGGTAGTGTTCTTTGTCGCCACCATCACACCCGCGACCATGGTGGCATGATTAGAGACCTCCTTGGGCAATGTGCCACTGTTTTTTTGCGTCTCAAGCCAGGTTTTATCAATGTTGGCGACAAGATCAGGATGGGTGATATCAACGATTTCGGGTTCGGTAGCAAACTCACCTCCCGGTTCAAACTGACCAATACGTACCCCTTTGCCGGAGTAATCTTTCCAAACCGGCAATATATTGGCATCACTCAGATACCATTGCTGGGCAGCCAGCGGGTCTAGAGGCACATCAGGCGTTAGCAACGCAACGGCAGCCCGCATGGGGGCAGTTTTTCCACCATTGAGATTGACAACGGTGGCGGAGGGATTCCCGGCAGTGTCTGATACACCATATTTGAAACCCATTATGCCGGTATAGCGCGCATCGGGTGTGAATAACACATCCCCTTGCGCATTAAGGCTAACCGTTCCCCCTAACGCATCGCCAACGCCAGCAATGCGCAATGCGCCTTTGCTATTCAGTTGCAGATCGTTGGCTAACAGACTTTGCGCGGAAATCACATGGGCTTGAGTTCGATTGAAATCCTTGCCGTCCTTATTTTTTCTCAGCGCATCTGCGACAGGCATTGCATTTGGGGTATGTAAATCAACGGATGAAATATCGGAGAAATTAAGTTTTTGGATATTTTTCAGCGTTACTGTGCCATCTCGTTTCGCCACTTTATCCGCAACCTGATACCCCGTGGCTGTGCGAGTGATGTTGTAGTCACCATAGTTGCCGTGCAGATTGACCGCATTCACTCCGCCATCACCATCGATAACTGCATTACCATGCCCGACTTCAATGATATCGTCTCCTAAACCACCGAAGATGTTATCTGCGCCACCACCGGCATAGATGATGCTGCCCGCTTCAGCGGCATAAATGGTGTCCCCTTTTGGACCCGCATAGATAACCGCCTTACCGCTACCGCCAATCAGGGTGTTGTGCCCGCTGCCGCCGACCAGTACATCGTTGCCCATACCGCCGACCAGCATTGAATCACCAGAACCGCCTTTGATAAAAACACCGTTGACACCCCCACTTCTGATGATGTCTTTACCGCCCCCTCCTTGTGCCATGATCAAGCCCGCCTGAGCCAGGTTCAATTCCATGCCCTGGTTGCCAACAATGATGGCCGTATCGCGCCCCCCATTGCCATGAATGTTTTTGGTATCATCGGAGGCACTGATAACAAAAACATCGTCAGCGGCACCGCCAATATAGGTATTGCTGCCCGCACCTCCTGCCAGCCAACTGCCGGTGCTGGCGGCGATCAATCTGTCATTACCGCTTCCACCGTGTAGATTGCGTACCCCCAATTGTGCTGCGTCCAGCGTTTCACCCACCTTGCTTTTACTGACGTAAGCCGTCGTGGTGGATCCCTCTGCGGTTGACGTCACTCGCGTGCCTGCGCCCTGAACACTCAGGGTGCTACTGAGCGGATCGCCAAGAAAATCCACGGAGAGCATTTCTCGATTTTTGCCGTTAAGGGTGAACGATCCGCTGGCGGTGATACGGTTTCCGAGACGAACCTCTGATTTATCCGTGGCGTGAATGTTAATGTTGCTGATGCCCAACGCCGCCAGCGTTTTAAGCTCCCCGGCATCGACTTTCGCATCGTGGGTACCATCAACCCAAACCCGTAATTTTCCCCAAACGGGATCCCGTGCATCAATGACACCGTCTTTATTCGCATCTTCACTGGCTAACGCGGCAAAGCCATTTTTGAATGTCTTGTTACCCGCCAGCCCATGAGAACCAGCCTCACCACCGTAATACTCTGAAAACATCTGGCTGGCATTGGTTATTTGGCCGTTTCCAGGATCGCGCACCAGAATCCCGGTATGCCTGTCTGCCCAGCCGGTACGCTTAAGTGTGCCGCTGTTGTCAGTATCAAACAGCACACCGTCACGAATGTCAGTCAATTGGACGCCATTACCGCTCAGATCCAATAACAGCGGATCGACATATACGTTATGGGTCATTAACGCGGACAAGCCGTTCAGCATCGCGGCATTGTTCAGGCACTGTTGAGGCTTGTTGGCATCCGGGGTCTGATAAAAGCGTGACAGGTAAGTGTTCGGCCGTGCGTTCGGGTCACGTTGGGTTGCACCGGGACGAATACCGCCCGTGGCGAGGCTGGACATTTGGGTTGAGATAAAATCGGTTTTATTGAGCATCCCGCCGGAGGCAAAAATATGGTGTGTCGCCGAATGGTCGATATACCCATTGATGACGTCCTGTGTTGCTTTATTTTCTCCTTCAATATGTTGCTGTGGCTGGGGCGAGGGTTTGATGTCAATACCGATCAGGCTATTTCCCGTTGTGGGGGAAAGCCTCTCTTTATCGCTGAGCCATAAGCAGGCGTCAAGCCCCCTCTGTTGGTAATATTCACCGTGGCGTGTCAGGTCATCACGGATAATCTGTGCGCCATTGTTATACAGAAGATTGTGCAATGCCGCGACATTATTATTGGGAAACAAATTTCCCTCAAAATCTCTTTTGTTATAGCCAATCGCTTTTAGTGAAGTAAAAACAAAATCGACACAGCTGTTGGTGAGTACGCGATAGCGGGTAGCATCAAAGCCTGCTGTGTTTGGATCTTTTGAGAAGTCTAATAATTTATCGTAGTTTTCTTTGGTTAGGGCAACGGTGACTTCATACGATGTATTTTGGTAGGCGGCATTATCAAACGTAGTTAGCTTTCCTTCCCCACGCATTTCATTATACATTGACTCAAAACCGACACTTTTTTCCTCACCGCTGCCATCGCTTAACACATACCACATATGCCCACCCCGAGACTGATCGATCTCACCGGCTTTGTGCCCATTTTTATCGGCTTGATAAACATAGGGTGTATCCTTAGGAGAAACCTTATAGGTCACAGTGTATTTCTTTTCCATAATTAAACTCCTTTTAAAGAAAATACTTAGATTTTAGGTTCGTAGTAAGAAACATGAACAAAGCTATCAACACCTCTGAAATCAGCAGCTCCTTTTAATATTGTAATAGTCGCTGAATAATGACCAGGAGATAAAGATAAAATCTTTATATTTCGACCATCAGTAGAAACTCTTCTTCCTTGGAAGAAAAACGAATAGCTCCACCAACTTCCCACTGTTTTCATTTCATCATCAAAATAAACCCTCCCATCTTTTACAAGGTTAAGTGCTACAGGGATAACAACACCATTTTTATGAAGATCACCGATCAATGCTGTTCTTCTTAACATTTCTTCATGATTTATCCAATTTTCAAACAGCAGCGCGAACTGATAATCCCCCATTTTATGGATAGTAAAATCAAAGCGTACTGATTGTCCTGAACACGTTACATCGATAGGCTGTTTTATACTTAGAGGATCCGTGCAGGCGACTAGCCAGAAACAGGCCATCATTAGCACTGCATTGCGCCATTGCTTTAACGCTTGCACACTCATTGTATATTTCATTATATTTTCCTTGTTTAAAAGCAAACAGGTTTTCCTAAAAATTCTTTTTATTGCGAAAAGTTACTTTTAATAACACCAGAAAATAGCCCCATCTACTGCACTGCTCTCGGGTTAATTCAATGGTGATCTCGTAAGCGGTTTTTGGGTAGGCGGCATAACCCGCTGTATCGTTTTTCATCATCACAACTCCTATGTTAGATTACTCAGATTTTGGGATTAAAAAAATCGACATCAAAAAAAGACAAGATGTCGTTAAATTCAGGGGTGTCACTAAGCATGGTCACCGTTGCTTGATAGTTCCCAGGGGGTAATGTCAGTACATCTAAATTACGCACCGCAGTGTTTATTTCTTTTCCTTCATATTTGATATGCTGGGTCCATCCTGTTCCAGTTGATTTTATTTGCTTATCAAAAAACACATGTCCATCTTTAACAATGACCAGAGAAACCGGGAGTACAATGCCCTTCTCATTCTGCTCCCCAAATACAGCAAAACGCCGGTTCATTTCAATAAGTCCACTCCCGGTATAAAACAGCAAAGCAAAGCGATAATCTCCTTTTTTAGGGATGTTAAAATCGAAACGTGCCGTTTGTCCTGCGCGCGTCACATCAAGTGGTTGATAGAGATGAAGCGGATCCGTGCAGGCCACTAGCCAGAAACAGGCCATCATTAGCACTGCATTGCGCCATTGTTTTAACGCTTGCACACTCATTGTATATTTCATTATGTTTTCCTTGTTTAAAAGCAAACAGGTTTTCCTCAAAATCCTTTTTATTGCGAACAATTACTTTTAATAACGCCAGAAAATAGCCCCATCTACTGCACTGCTCTCGAGTTAATTCAATGGTGATCTCGTAAGCGGTTTTGGGTAGGCGGCATAACCCGCTGTATTGTTTTTCATCATCACAACGCCTATGTTAGATTAATCAGATTTTTGGATTAAAAAAATCAACATCGAAAAAAGACAAAATATTTTTAAACTCAGGGGTATCACTAAGGATGGAGACCGTTGCCTGATAATTACCGGGGGGTAATGTAAGTATACTTAAATTACGAACTGTCGTGTTTATCCTCCTCCCGTCATATTCGATAGATTGCCCCCACTCAGTTCCAGTTGATTCTATTTTCTCATCAAAAAAAACGTTACCATCTTTAACAATGAGTAAAGAAACAGGAATCACAACACCCTTTTCTTTATACCCGCCGAAAAGATCGAATCGTCTGTTTATTTCACTGGGAGCACTCTCGGTATCAAACAGCAAAGCAAAGCGATAATCTCCTTTTTTAGGGATGTTAAAATCAAAACGTGCCGTTTGTCCTGCGCGCGTCACATCAAGGGGTTGATAAAGATGAAGCGGATCCGTGCAGGCCACTAGCCAGAAACTGGCCAGCAGAATCATTTTATTTTTTCGATATCCTAACCACATTATTACCGTTGCGATGGTCATTTCACATTTCCTTGTAAAATGGGATTACAGAAAATTGAATTATTTAGGATATGCCTTGGGTATCAACTATCGTTCGCGCAAACCTTCATCCAAATAGGCCTGTAACGGGCTTAAGAAAAAATCAATGACCCTGCGCTGATCGGTTTTTATTTCCGCTGTCACGCTCATGCCGGGTAATAGTGGGACGCGCCTGCCATTGATCACTATATGGTTGGTCTTTAGGCGAATGCGGCTGCTATAAACCAATCCCTGCTTTTCATTTTCAATGGCATCATTCGACACATTAAGCACTTCGCCATCGACAGTTCCGTAACGGGTAAAGGTAAAGGTTTCCACTTTGACCGTGACGGCTTGACCCACATGAACGAACCCGACATCTTTGTTTTCCAACACGGCTTCAATCTCTACCGGTTGATCGACGGGAACGATGACCATCAGCGGTTGTGCCGGGGTCACCACGCCCCCCACCGTATGAATGGCTAATTGCTGAACGGTGCCGTCTACCGGCGCTCTGAGGCTGGTCAGTGTTTCCTGATAACGCGCCTGAGTCAGCGCTTGGACTCGGCTGGCGACCTTCTGATCGGCCTCCTGTTGTAGATCAAGCATGGCCCTTCGATTTTGCGCAACAACCGCTTCTCGTCGGCGCCGCGCTTCATCCAACGCGGCGGTAAACTGCTGCACGTTGGACTGTTGCACGCTGAGTTGACGCTGTAAGTCCAACCGTGTTTGCTCTTTTTCCAGATATTCATGTCGAGAAACATAGTGCTTTGCCAGCAACTGTTGGTAATCCTCAGCCAGCAGCGTGACGATAGGTAACGTTCGTTGCAGGCTGCTAACCTGGGCCTCGGCAGATTGCATTTCGGCACGGCGTTGCTGAATTTCAGCATCGACTAAAGCCAGACTGCTACGGTATTCCTGATATTGACCTTGCAGCCAACGCTGGGCACTCAGCACTTCATCCTGACGGGCATTGGCGATCGTCCCTAACCTCAGTAACGTGTCAGCCTGCAGTGGTTGATTAATGGCTTCAAGCATGGCGGCACTGCGTGCACTGTCGATACGCGCAGCTAACAGCTCACTTTCGATGCGGCTCACATCAGCACTGACCACCGTGGGATCGAGCTCCACCAGCAGTTCACCTGCTTTCACGACCTGACCGTCATTAACATGGATGGCTTTGACCACCGCCGCTTCGCTGGGCTGAATCAGTTTGGTTTTGCCACTAGGCACTACCTTTCCTGATGCCACTGCCACGATTTCTATCGTGCCGATACAGGCCCAGAGCAACCCCAAAGCAGCAAAACTGATGATACTCCATATAAAAATCCGAGGGGCAGGATGAACGGGGGTTTCCTGTAATGCTAACGCTGCGGGCAAGAATTGCAGCTCATGAGCAACTCTTGGCGCTGCATCCATACGTTTACGTTGCCGCCAGGCTTGAGCCCATACATGACAGTAACGCCGTAGCAAGGAAAACGCGGCGTTCATGCTAAAAACTTACGGGTGTGTTGACATCCATATAAACCAATCATGACGCTCTCCATTAAGGGCTATGTGCATGTTGATATCATCTTTAACACTGCTGCATTCGGTACAATTTGGCGTAGTGGCCCTCGGGATGCGTCACCAGCTCATCATGCGTGCCTTGTTCCACGATTTGACCACGATCCATGACCAGGATACGGTTTGCGTGGCGTACGGCTGACAGCCGGTGAGCAACAATAATGACGGTGCGCCCTTCGCAAATACGCTGCATATTCTGCTGAATGATACGTTCAGATTCGTAATCCAATGCGCTGGTGGCTTCGTCAAAAATTAAGATGCGGGGGTCACCGATTAGCGCCCGGGCAATCGCCACGCGTTGACGCTGACCGCCAGAGAGTGATGCGCCGTGTTCGCCCACAACGGTATCGTAGCCCTCTGGCAGTTCCAGAATAAACTCATGGGCTCCCGCCATGCTGGCGACATGCATGACCTCATCAATGGGAATGCCAGGATCGCTCAACGCAATATTTTCTCGAATACTGCGGTTGAATAGCATGTTATCTTGCAGCACTACACCAATTTGCCGACGCAGTGAGGAGACGTCAGCTAACGCCAGGTCCATCCCATCTACGATGACACGCCCGCGTTCTGGGACATAAAGCCGTTGTAACAGACGCGTTAACGTACTCTTTCCAGAACCAGAGCGCCCCACCACACCAATAACGTCTCCTGCATTAATGGTAAGATTGATACCCTGCAACACTTCAGAGCCATCAACCCGATAACGAAAATGGACTTGTTCGAATGCAATGCTCCCACGCAGTGGCGGCAGGGTACTGCGCGTAGCCTGAGACAGCTCAGTGCGGGAATTAAGGACATCGCCCAGACGCTGTACGGAAACCCCCGTTTGCTGAAAACTGGTCCACAGTTGTGCCAGGCGCATGATAGGGCCGCTGACATGGCCTGCCAGCATATTAAAAGCAATCAGTTCTCCCACCGACAGATGTCCATCGATCACCAGGCGAGCGCCGAGCCAGAGTGTAGAAACTGTAACGAGTTTGCCAATCAGCGATACACTTTCATTGGCGAGCGTAGACAGGAACTGTGTTTTGAAACTTGCTTCGACATAAGCGGCCATCTGGTTATCCCACTTACGCACGATCTGTGGTTCAACCGCCATTGATTTTAAGGTATCGATCCCGTTAACCGTTTCAACCAAAAATGCTTGATTTTCAGCGTTACGCGTAAAACTGTCTTGTAAACGTATTCGTAAGAGAGGGGTCACCAACAATGAGACGAGCGCATAAAGTGGCAAAGACACCACGACAATGAGGGTCAGCCAGCCGCTGTAGGACAGCATCACCAGGATAAACGCCATGGAAAAAAGGACATCTATCATCACGGTAATTGCGTTACCCGTTAGAAAACTGCGAATATTTTCTAACTCGCGTACACGCGCAACGGAATCACCTACTCGTCTGGCCTGGAAATAAGCAAGAGGTAAATTGATTAAGTGTCGAAACAGACGGGATCCCAACTCCACATCAATTCGACTGGCGGTGTGAGCAAATACATAGCTACGGAGTGCGCTCAGCGCTGATTCAAATAACATAATGCCAAGCAGGCCTGTTGCTACAACATCCAATGTAGTTAGCCCTTGATGTACCAGTACTTTATCCATTACCACCTGAAAGAAGAGCGGGGTCACAAGGGCAAAAAGCTGCAAAGCAAAAGACCCTACAAGCACCTCCCCCAACAGCCTACGGTATTTAACAATTGCAGGGATAAACCACGTAAAATCAAAGCGCGAGGATTCTCCAGGTAGTGCGTTACTCGAACACACCAGCACGAGTTGCCCGGACCAACGATTTTCAAGCTGGCCAAAATCAATAATGTCGGGATGTAGCGACCGAGAGTCATGAATCAGAATGTGTTTTTCATCTTGCGTCAGAGAAATCCAACGTATAAAAAAACAGATTGCACAGATAACGTTCTACTTTGGGTGGGTTATAATGATGAATCACTGAGATAGCAACAACGGGACAGCGTCGATATGCAGAATACCAGAGATATTACGCGACGCTTTGGACAACGCATCAAAACGTTGCGCGCTCAGGCCGGGCTCACGCAGATGGCACTGGCCAGTCGGTGCAATCTGGATCGTACTTACTTAAGTGGCATTGAACGTGGTGTCAGAAATCCAACCTTAGAAATCATCAGTATCATCGCCGCAGGACTCGGTATTCCGTTAACTGTGCTGTTCGACTATTGATTCTCCCCCATCATTTCCTATTTCCCCTCCGTTCCACGCTTTCCAGTACAACGCCTATCTTTGGTCAGTATTAAACATCTCGAAAATTAGTTGTAAAAACAATGTCACTTATTGTTAAAAACAATCGCATATAATGTGATGTAAATCAAAGTTCATCACCGCTATTCCCTTACACTGCCCACAGATGTTCACCCTCTGCTTTTGTTATCCCTATCTGGTGCTGCTTAATGTTGGCGCTAAGTAGCTATTTTTTAACAAAATAACCAGAAACTCTGATGAACATACTGACAGCCATCATTTATAAATAGGGGAAATTGTATGTCGACATATTATTTTCTACCCACACGAAATGTATTTGGTGAGGGCAGCGTTCAGGAAGCGGGCAGTCTTGCAAAAACGTTAAATGCTAAAAAAATCCTTATTGTCACCGATGCCTTCCTTGCCAAAAGCGGAATGGCGGATAAGGTGGCTGAAATTTATAAAAAGGCAGGTATTGGCGTTCATATATTTGGCGGTGCAGAGCCGAACCCGACGGATAAAAACGTTGCCGAAGGCATCAAGTCTTATCGGGAAAATGACTGTAACGCGATTGTTTCTCTCGGTGGCGGCTCGTCGCATGACTGTGCGAAAGGGATTGGCCTTATCGCCGCTAACGGCGGAAATATTCGCGATTTTGAAGGCGTCGATAAATCGATCAACGACATGATCCCACTGATGGCGATTAACACCACGGCGGGCACTGCGTCGGAAATTACCCGTTTTTGTATTATTACCGATACAGAACGCAAAGTTAAAATGGCGATTGTTGACTGGCGCGTTACACCACAAATATCCATTAACGATCCGGAATTAATGGTCGGGATGCCGCCATCACTGACAGCAGCGACCGGGATGGATGCATTAACCCACGCCATTGAAGCGTATGTTTCTACCATGGCAAACCCGCTTACCGATGCCGCCGCCTTAAAAGCCATCAAAATGATCACTCAATATTTGCCGAAGGCGGTTGCCAATGGTGAATATATGAAAGCCAGAGACAACATGGCTTACGCGCAATATCTGGCGGGGATCGCTTTCAACAACGCATCATTGGGCTATGTGCATGCCATGGCGCATCAGCTCGGCGGTTTTTATAATCTGCCGCACGGCGTGTGTAATGCCATTTTGCTGCCGTATGTTGAATCCTTTAACCTCATCGGTAACCTTAACCGGTTCAGAGATATCGCCGAAGCCATGGGGGAAAAGGTGGATGGCCTGTCGACAGATGAAGCCGCATTGAAATCCATTAGCGCGATTCAACGCTTAGGCCAACAAGTTGGCATTCCGCGCGACCTTAAGAGCCTTGGCGTCAAACCGGAAGATTTCGCCATTATGGCTGAGAACGCGAAGAAAGACGTTTGCCAATTAACCAACCCGCGCAAAGCCACCAAAGAGCAGGTTATTGAGCTGTACCGTCAGGCCTATGAAGGCGAGGCGATTCTGTAATCAATAACATCGTCAGAGGGGTTACCGGTGCGGCAGGAACGTTGAGTCCGACACAACGCGCAGGTAGCACCCTCTACAGCGTTAACCCGATTCCCCTCTCCGTATTTTCATCGATCATCGCTAATAGGCATTGTCTTCAATCTGCCACTTTTCGCAAAAGTGTTTTTTATTTTTCTACGTTTATCTCCCCGCTTAATCACTGCAGAATGCCGAGTTCAAATCGCAAGCGCTGATGGATGCCTGTATTTCCGGGGCGATTCAATGCTGGTGGCGTTCAAATCGCAACGATTAGGAACCAAATCATGTCTATAAGCGGTACAGCTTCACAGAACAATTCAACCCTGCCATTGCTCTCGCTCGCCGTTGGCGCATTTGGTATTGGTACCACCGAATTTGGCCCAATGGGTATGCTCCCAACCATCGCTCAGGGAATGGACGTATCCATCCCTACCGCAGGGATGCTGATTTCTGCTTATGCCATCGGTGTGATGATCGGCGCGCCGGTGATGACGCTGCTGTTCGCCCGCTGGCCGCGCCGCAGAGCATTGATAGCGCTGATGGCAATCTTTACTCTGGGCAATCTGGCCTCCGCCATGGCCCCCAATTACACCAGCCTGGTGATTGCGCGGATCATTACCAGCTTAAACCATGGGGCATTCTTTGGTATTGGTTCGATTGTGGCAGCAAGCCTCGTGCCACGTGAGAAACAGGCCAGTGCCGTTGCCGCTATGTTTATGGGGTTGACCATCGCCAACATCGGCGGCGTTCCCGTGGCAACCTGGTTTGGGCAAGTGGTCGGGTGGCGTGAATCGTTTTTGGGTATCGCGTTGTTGGGCGTTGCTGCAATGTTGTCATTAGGCGCTTTCCTGCCCAAGGGCGGCCACGGAGAAAGGCCCAATGTGCGAGCCGAACTGCGCGTACTGACGCAGCCCGTGGTGTTAGTGATTCTGGCAACCACCGTTATGGGTGCAGGTGCCATGTTCACGCTCTACACCTACATTGCGCCATCGCTCGAATCCATTACGCAGGTGTCTCCCGGCTATGTGACCGGTATGCTGGTGTTGATTGGCATTGGCTTCACCCTCGGTGCCAAATTAGGCGGCAAGCTGGCAGATCGTTCGGTAAAAGGCTCACTGATGGTATTTTTAAGCCTGATCGCCATCAGCATGGTGGCATTCCCCTGGCTGGCAACCACCAAGGCAGGTGCAGCCATCGGCTTGGTTGTCTGGGGCACCGCGACTTTTGCCGTGGTCCCGCCGTTGCAAACCTGGGTAATGCGTGAAGCGACAGGTGCGCCAGGGCTGGCCTCATCGGTCAACATCGGTGCGTTTAACCTCGGCAACGCGCTGGGTGCCGCGTTAGGCAGCGCCGTGCTGAACCTCGGCTGGAGCTACGGTGTCGTTTCCATTTCTGGTGCCGTGCTGGCGCTACTCGCCCTGCTGCTGGTGCTGACGCAAATTAGGCGCAAGCAAACGGATGCGGCTCGGGAAGGGACGACCGAAGTGTGTTGAATCAGGGAGTGTGAAAAGGAGTACTCTGCCACAGACGGTCACCGTATATCGCTGCTGTTAGTGTCTGTTCTCTCATGGCTTACCACTTCTTTTTTCAGGCATCATTCACATCAAGAATGGGAGACATTTGCCGATCGCGAGTGGCGGGCCCGTTAAAACTGAAAAGCCACCCTGAGGTGGCTTGATGTTCATGCTATTGCCTGGCTACCACACTCACGCCACGTGCTCCCTTGTCAGCAATATCGCCACAAGAATACGGCGCATTCAACGACACATGCAGAGACTCCAGCCGTTCCGCCAGCATAAAACTGAGGATCTCTTTTACCTCGGGGTTTTCCAGCGCTATCACCGCATGTGCTAACGCACGGCACTGATCGGTGATTTCTTCCACGGTTAAAGGGGCAGCATCAAACATATTGCACCGCCTGAACGGGCAGAAGCGAAAAGCGGGATTTCTCCACAATAAGATCCGCAAAAGAAAGAAGGGGGAATCGCGGGTATAGCACGGTTGGGGTGGTAGCCATTGGGCAGTCTCCATTGAGTAACAAGCGTCACTACCACCAGAGCTGCAAATCTCATGGGTGGTAGCCCAGACAAGGTTTGCAGTACCGGCCTCAATGGATACCGGCCAGCCCGAGGGCTGCCCTGCCTGAGCCACCATTGTTTGGATGCATTGCGGTGTGAAAAAGGCCGCATAACAAACAGGCGTGTCAGGTCATTGACGTAAAAAAAGACGCATGGCGCGTCCTACGTCACCATTGAGTGCTCGGGCTGCAAATCCCGGCTGCCGATTTTGCGGCAGCAGAAGAACTATAGCGTTTTAGGGGATGAAGAGGCAAGTTTGAGGAAGTGCTGTGAGCGTGTCGGAGAGGCTATGTTTAAGCCGCTGTTGCCTGCGGCTTGTCAGCCCGTATTACTGATTCAATTCACGCAGCAAATGCCGCCTGCTCCATGAAAGTATGACAGATACAACGATGTCGATGCCATAAACATGTCACGCCAATAGGGTTAAAAAAAACCGTTTCGTCGACATATCATTGCTACCCGTTCAGAAGACATTGCGGAACAATCCCCCGGATTCAAACCTTTCCAACGCAGATAACCCCGGTTCAACATGACTAAGATCATCCTTTTGCTACTTTTGCTTTAGTGCAATCCCGATTACTTTGCCTGTCGTTATGTAATGTAATATATAGGGATCTAACGATTCGTTCGGCTATCCCTTTCCAAGACTGTTAACGATAAGAGAATTCCCCATGCCTAAACGCTTAATAAAATCCCTTATGCTGCTGCCTTTACTCATGGCCAGCTACACAGCCAGTGCGGTCGAGTTACATCTGTATGCCGGAGCTGGGTTGAGACAGCCAGTAGAATCCGTGGTAGGAGTGTTTGAAAAAAACACTGGCCATAAGGTGGTTATTGAATACGGCGGTTCAGGGCAAATTCTCACACGTTTTAATCTGACCAAAACGGGAGATGTTTTTCTGCCGGGTTCTGAAGATTACGTTGAAAAATTACAGCAAGACGGGCAAGTAACGTCTTCTTATCCTCTGGTCTATCACACCCCGGTGATGGCCGTCAGGAAAGCAACCGGTGGAGACGTTAAAACGTTGGCCGATCTTGCTAAAAGTCATTTAAAAATCGGCATGGGTGACCCCAAAGCAATTGCACTGGGAAAAAGTGGAGAACAATTGCTGGTCGCCAGCGGTTATGAGAAAGAACTGAAAGAAAAAGTGGTTGTACAGGCAACCACCATCAAACAATTGCTGATTTACTTAATGAACGGCGATGTTGATGCTGCGGTTATTGGGCTTTCTGATGCGATGAAGAATCAGGATACGCTCACGCTGTTACCTTCCCCGGCAGGAACCCCGGAAGAAGTGGCCACTATCGCCGTTTTAAAAACCAGTACCCACCCAGATGCCGCCAAACAGCTTGCTGAATTCTTTGCGTCACCGCAGGGCATCAAGATGTTTACCGATCAAGGCTATCTGCCGATTAAGAAGCATTAATTGCATCTGAGTCGGGTAGATAACTGAATGGCTAAGCTGGCATTAATACCGCTGGTGCTTCTGCTTTTTTTGATTGGCGGATCGCTGCTTGCGCTGTTTTCCCAGCTTAGTTTTACTCAGTTTGTTCAATTATTATCGGATGATGAAATCCAGTTTGCGCTGTTGTTGTCTGTCAGCACAGCGCTAACATCGTTATTGCTATCGAGCGTAATAAGCCTTCCTGCCGCCTGGGCCATGTCTCGCCTTTCATTTCCAGGAAAGAACATAATAAACATCCTACTGGATTTACCCATGGTCATGCCACCATTGGTCGTGGGAATTGGTCTATTGCTCCTTTTGGGGCAAGAAGGGTATGTAGGGCAGTTAGTTCCGACACTCTCTAAATGGTTATTCTCCCCCTTGGGTATCATCATTGCGCAAACCTACGTTGCCTGTTCAATACAAACGCGCAATGCCTACAGTGCATTTATTTCCATTTCACCGCCTTATATACATACGGCATATAATTTAGGTCTAACACCGCTAAAAACGTTTTTTCTGGTTGAAATCCCCCTCGTCTGGCGCTCATTACTGAGCGGCTGTGTGTTGGCGATGTCGCGTGCGCTGGGTGAATTCGGTGCCACGCTGATGTTAGCTGGCGCAACCAGAATGAAAACGGAAACCTTACCGATTGCGGTTTTCCTGAATATCGCCAGCGGTGATTTCTCTTTGGCTGTCGGCTGCGCCCTATTGCTGATTATCTTTTCGATTTTTCTCTTAGTGATACTGCATTTGTTGCAACAACGAGGAAGGCTGAATGTTAAAGGTGAATAATCTTTGCTGCGGCATTCTGGAAAATGTCAGTTTTTCAGTGGAAAAAGGTAACTGCACGGCTATTTGTGGCCCCTCTGGCAGTGGAAAAACAACGCTCTTGAACGCTATTGTTGGGAATATTGATTATCGAGGTTCCATATCAATAGCCGATCAATGCATCGATAAACGGCCTATCTGGCAGCGTCCTTGTCGTTATTTGAATCAGCACTTGTATTTATTTCCCTATTTATCGGTTGATAATAATTTGCGCCTTGCTCAGTACGCGGCCAAAAAACCACAGGCCAGTGAGAAACGTCACGACCTGTTAAAATTACTTGAAATAGAGCATTTGGCTAAACGCTATCCAACACAAATTTCGGGCGGGGAGCAACAGAGAGCAGCCCTGGCGCGGGCATTGATCAGCGAGCCTCAGATTCTGTTACTTGATGAACCCTTCTCCAGCCTCGACTGGCCCGTGAGGTTACGGCTATGGCAGGCACTGAAGGAGATACAGCAGATTTTTTCGGTAACGCTGTTGTTAGTGTCGCATGAACCTCGGGAAGTTGAGGCGTTAGCGCAACAGCAGTTGAGCCTTTGCAAAGGATGTCTTTTATAGGCTTTCTGCGCTTCATTTAGCGATACGACAAGAGTACAAGGCGGGAGCCTTCTGATGCCGCAGTCGCTCCGGTTTCCCTATACTGTGAAGCAGTTGTCGAACACGTTCGAACTTTTTTTGTCAGTATCACACCGGTCATTAAGGCCATCAGCGCCGTTCTGGATAAACTTAATATTCCACTTCGACAAATTCACCACGCTCTGCTTGTTTCATGGACTCATTGATCTGGGCGGTATTTGCAGGGTTGCTGAACAAATAGAGCGTCTCCATCAGCGCTTCATACTCTTTGGCATCAACCATAACAATATCAGGTGCATCACGACGAATAATGTGGACAGGTTCAGCATTATCAGTGACACGTTTCATGATTTCGACAAAATGTTTACGGGCATCGATATAATTAATTGCATGCATATAGTCTACTCCCTTCTGTTGACTGACAGCCACATCACTTGTACCTGATTAAGGTCACTTTCCCCCTCGTTAATGTTAAACAAAGAGCATGCTTCAGCGCCAACAGTTGATGATTGGATTTGATCACATTTAATTTTATTTTTAATTGGTTAAATGACTACAAAGCAATGTATTGCTCTTTATCTTACCTAAAAACCGGCCTGCGCCGGTTTCGTTTACGGGATGATCCGTCAGGTTTATCAGCTTCTGATAGCAACGCGACAACCAAACGCATACAAGTGCTAACGCGGGTTACGTGGCAAAATGTTGGCATTCCCCAAATTCAGGCCGAAACCTTCCCCTTGTGCCAACCACACCGCTGTCCGTTTCAGGTGGTTCCGGGTTTTGCAGCGTAATAGCCAGCAACTCCAGCCGTTCCGCCAGTACAAATGTCAGCACTTCTTTCGCGACCGGGTCATCCAGCTCAATCACGGCATGGGTCAGCGGCGTGGCATCAAACATGGCATACCCCCTCAGCAAAAGACAGCATAGTGCCACGATGCGACAAGCCACGAAATTTGGCGCGGCGCACTGCCAGAAACGGAAAGGTAAATTGTGGGTGTGACGAGATTGGGGTCGTAGCCATGTGGCATTCTCCTTGAAGTAACGGTTATCGCTACCACCGAAGTTCTCACACTTGGGTGGTAGCCCAGACGAGGGTGAGAAACCGGCCTTCAAGGGAACCGGCCAGCCCGAAGGCTGCCCCGCCTGAGCCACCATTGTTTGAATGCTACAACGTCGAAAAACGTTGTATTACATGCAGGTATGCTAAGGCCACGACACAAAAAAAGACGCTAGGCGCGTCCGGTGTCGCCTTGAAGTAACTCGGGTTCTCACGCCCGGCTACCGATTTTGCGGCAGCAGAAGGACTATAACGTCAAGAGGACTGGCAGGCAAGCCCAGCCAAACGAATGAGATTTTTCCATGAATTGAAAGGCCCGCATAGCTCACTGGGTGATATGCCACCTGTTATCTATGCGCGGCAAAAATTGGCCGGAGATCCTCATTGGCGGTGGTACTAAAAACCGGAGGGACTACACTGACTGGCAAACCCATAAATACGTTCCAGGTCATCCTTTGCCTTTTGCCTCCAACGGATTTCCATTGATTATGATTTTTTCAGTTTGTTGGCGAAATCGATGACATCTGCATGGCTTACTACTCTTCCCGTATCGACATCAGCAAGACCTTTCAAAATCCGCTGATGTCGCCGCTCTCTCTCTTCAATCATTGCAGTCAGCGCTTCTTTAATCACCCAGCTTTTGGATCTATCCAGCTCAATAGCCAGGTTTTCAACCGCAGCAGCAAGTTCGGCGGGTATCTGAGCACTGATCGTCTGTTTTGCTGATTGTCCTATGAGTATCACCTTTTAATAAAAGTTAATAACACTTATTTAAATAGCATGATTTTGTTAGTGTCACTATCTGTGGCAAATACCATATCAGTATCCCTGTTACGTCATGCTATTGGGATAGGGAGGGAAGCAGTGAACTTCAGACTTAAAAAATGCCACCCGAATAACAAAGCCATTTAATTATTTAACATTGTTAATAAAGTAAAAGCTATTTAGCTAAAATTAAAAAATATCAGACCAACACCTTCAATCCAAACTTCTGTACCACACTAAGCAGTTTCAACGACAACCCGTTAGGGCGTTTAACGCCGCTTTCCCATTTCTGCACCGTCGAAACACTGGTGTTCAGGTAGCTGGCGAAAACTGGCTGGCTGACGTTTAGCTTCTCACGCAGTGCCTTAATCTCAGTGGGTTGAAGATCGTCCACGCTGTTGAGACACGCTTTGTCAAAGTTGCGCATCGTTTCCTGTGGGATAGCATCGACGCTGAATAATCCAGAAGCTGCGCTATGGATAGCCTCGAATGCAGGACTCTTGAATTTACTTTTTGCTGTCATGGCAGATCTCCACCAGTTCTTTACTCTTAATCAGCGCCGTAATTTTTTCATCGGCAAGGGTTGCGTAATGCTTCGCCAACTCGCGGAATCCGGCCAGTTCACCATTATCGATATTTGCCATATCCTGCTTGGCATACAAGAACGTGTAAAACCAGTGCTGTCCACCTTTCGCCAGTATGATGGCGCGATCGCGATTCTGGTTCAGCCGCTTCTTATAAACACCACCACCGAGATCGTCAGCTTTCCCTTGCATCACCGCCTCAATAGCCTGACATAACTCGCTATCCTTGATGGCATGCGATTTGGCCGCCTTACTGAACCATTTGGTTTTGAATACACGCATCAGGCCGACATCCTGTCACCTTAACTATAGCACTTAGTGCTAGATTACTCTTTTTTCTGGCAGAGTTAAAGCAATCACGCACCTAAAGATAAAATCATTCTCATTTGTTCCGGTTCGGTTCCGTGCGTCAGGTCCAAACCAAACATCAACTTTAGCCATCCCCCCAATAAAATGATTTTATGAAAAACTATTCACCTTCGATTTTTATATTTATTTTTAATATGTTAAATGGTGAATAGTGGGTGAACAGGTGACGAGTTACTCTTAACCTTTTAGCGCTAATTTGGCTTAGAGTCTGTTTTTTGCCGCCAGATAAACCGGTGAGCGTTCCCGCTTACCCACCGCTAAAACCAGCACCACAATCTCCTGATCAATGACCTGATACACTAACCGATAGCCAGCAGAGCGGAGTTTTATCTTGTAGCAGTCGGGCATACCGTGCAGCCGGTTGGCGGGAACGTGGGGATGTTGCAAAACGTCTTTCAGCTTTTTGCTGAACTGCTCACGCAACGGGGCAGCCAGCTTTTTAAATTCTTTCAGGGCGTGTTCTTCAAACTCAAGACTATAGCTCATCCAGATCAACCTTAACCCGCTTCCCTTTCATCCTTGAACGGGCGATTTCAGCGAGTTCGATATCTTCCTGATACTCTGCCAGCGCTTCCCACAATTCCGGCGAAACGTAGTAGCCAGAGATACGGCCATTGGTAAGCACGGCAACGGGTTGGCCGTTGGCTTCTTTAAGTGCAGCATTCGGTGATTTTTTGAAATCACTGATACTGACAGCCGCATTAGCAAGGATAGGTTGCACAATCATAATGACACCTTTAGTATGATATTTGATACTGAATTTAGCACTAACCTCATCAAGTCACAAGATAGCAGCGCATGCTTAGCCGCCATCTTCGTCAGTTGTATTCTGATCGGCGAATGTGACCGACTGCATCGGGATAAATTGAGTGACAGCTTTCAGAGGTTATTTGATCAGGAAAACATCCCCGGCGTTCAGGAAACGCTAGGCTGATGAGTCATGTCAGTGCAGGAACCTCAGTGCTGTATTCTTCCTTGAGTTTGCGCATGCGGAATACTTATGGCACATCCTTAGCTTTCGGGCTGGCTTGCCACTGTAATAGTTCAGTGATATCCCGTTCGCCCTCTGCTTCTTTTAAATGGCGCTGTTGCTCAGCAAAGTGTTCATATTCAACCTGTGCCTTGTCATCTGCCATTTTCTTGCTGATCGTACCTGCACCTTTTAATACATCACGATCGTTGAATTGCAGGAATTGATCTAATTTTTCCTGCCAGTCACGTAGAAATATCTGCTGCCGACGTCTGGCCTGATCTTCAGCAAAATCCAGCCACATATTGACCACGCGGTTCAGTTCGTCAACTTCGCTTTGGTTGAGATAATTTTTAGCGACAGTGACATCCCCTTTACGCACTTCATCACCCTTGAAGCTGGTCAACCCCATATGAGGAAGACTGGCATTGGCGCGTCGGTGAATAAGCTCAGCAGCCGTTTTCCCGGTACAGGCGAAATGCAGTTTATTCTGGATAGTCTGGAAAAAGAGAGTGGTCTCTTTTAGTGAGGGTTGATAATCCGCTGCAAGGGCAAAGATTTCCCGTACCCGTAAATAGACGCGCCGTTCACTGGCCCGAATATCACGGATGCGTTCCAGCATCTCACCAAAGTAATCAGGCACCACTGACGGGCCGACTGGTGGATTTTTCAGCCTCTCATCATCCATTACAAAACCTTTAATCAGGTATTCCTGCAAGGTCTGCGTAGCCCATTGACGGAACTGGATGCCTCGGGTTGAACGAACACGGTAACCGACGGCCAGAACCAATGACAGATTAAAGTGTTGAACTTGATAATTTTTTTCATCGCTGGCAGTTGTTCGGTAAAACCGAACAACTGAATTTTCATCCAATTCACCATCTTCAAAGATGTTTTTGATATGCTCACTGATAGTCGATTTGGCTTTACCATATAACTCACCGATCATCGCCTGTGATAACCATAACGTATCGTTTTCGAAACGGCATTCAATACGTATTTTGCCATCCTGACTGGTAAACATGATGAATTCACCGGCGGGGGCTTGAGGTAAATGTTTATCTGTCATACTGCCTCCGTTTTTATGGTCCATCAGCCAGATGGTGATATCCGGTCAGTGAAAAACTCAAGCCCCTTTCAACATATCAAACACCACCCGTGCAAAACCTTTTACCAGTTCAGGGTCCGACAGATATTCCATCATCATGTCCTGCTGCGCGTCATTACTATCCAGCACCGCGTCATCAATGGCTTTAGGGAAATCACCCAGCGTGGCCTGTTTAGGCCCTCCCTGTTGGTATATGCATTATCGAACCGGAAATACCATCATCTGTACCAACAACTGTTGGTAGATGTACGTTGAAGTCGGTTGACCCTGAGAGAGTTAATATAGCGGGAAAGGGGGATAAATACTGGATTTTCAGACATAAAAAAAGACCTCAGTTGAGGTCTATTTACATACTGTTGGTGCCGAAGGCCGGACTCGAACCGGCACGTCTTTCAACGGTTGATTTTGAATCAACTGCGTCTACCGATTTCGCC
>NZ_JAGFPF010000180.1:0-2872 GCF_025962695.1 Candidatus Symbiopectobacterium sp. NZEC135
TCGGTGCGTCCGTTAACTTGATAACGCTGCTGCATTTGTTGCCCCAGATCAGCAGGTAAACCCACCTTGATGCGATAGCGTTTGCGATCGTGGAAGGAGACCATTTCGACTACCGCTTGATCGGGAACAGCCATTCCATCCACAGGTAATCCCCCGCCTCCGGCCCAGTAATATCGTTTTTCTGTAATGCGTTTCGTGCTGGCTCCCGGCCCCATACCTCCACCAGGATATCCGCCCAGTAATGTCCCATTCCGATAAAAGGCAACCTTGGTGATCGCAAGCTCATCAATATTACTGCCGTGACCGTAGCTCCATCTAACATGGCTGGTTGTGTTTGGGCTTGAGCACGCTACCAGAGAAAGACTAAGCCCAATGAATATAATCAGATACCTGAACATCATACCTCCTGATTGCCGATGATATGCCGCCGTTCCTTGCTGACGGAGCCTTCCCGCTTGTTGGTGTTAGCCGGATTGGCGATCCCCTGATTTCTGGCGCTGTGGTGCACGTAGTCACGGCGCAATGCCCGGTAAACCTCGGGTGATAACTGTTCTCCCAGCTTTTTCACCACTCCCGGTTCAGTTGCAGCCATCGCCCAGCGTTGATCCAGTTCCGTCAGGTTAACCGCAGGCTCTTTAGCGGCCCCAGAATCAAGTCTATGACCTGTGACCGTCGGGTCCCACGTTCTAAATGGCACCCCCACAGCACGCCCCGCCTCCACCATTATATGCAGCGGAATGCGGGAGTATTCCCCTTCCACCACCCGGCTCATCATCACGTCGACATAGACTGCTTTTTGTGGCCAGGGGTCATCCTTTCCGCGTCGGCGAATATAGGCATAGGGAATCAAACTGATTGCCCCCACCTGCGGTGTCGCGATCAACCCATCCCAGAGAGACCTTCTCCTCGGCATAGGCTCGCGCCTGCTTGAAGGCGCGGCTTTGTATCTCAGCGGTGGAAACCTCTTCCTGGCTCATAAAACGTTCCAACTCAATGCATTCGATCAGCGCCGGATCGCTGTTCGGATTCGCCAGGCTCCAGCGACTGTAATACCCGCCTCCGATATCCGAATGTGCACCCGGCAGAGCCAGTTCGGTAAAATGGGGGGGAATACTGGTACCGATCGCCGTCGGAGTAATGCGCGTCAGCGGGAAATGGTGGCGGACTTCATCCAGCGCCGTCAGGTGCACCACCCGATCGGCACAGTCATCCTGCAAACGGGTCTTAACCTTGAGGTTATACGACGAGGTGACGGTATCAAAAATTCCTAAAAAGGCAATACGCACATCGTCCCGGCTGCGCCAGTCAAACCCGGCTTTGAGGCGGAGAGAGGGATCCTCCGCCACCGCCTGCACCAGCGGATGATCATCCTTCTGGTCGATAACATTGACAAAATGGCGTGCTGCTGCTGCACCTCGACTAAAGCCAAACACATCAAACACAATACGGTGGATGCAATCAATATTGGGTAATACTTGCCTTAGATCTCTTTGGATGGCCTCTGCAATCCCTTGTCCACAGGCCAGATTCACTTTCCCAACGATGGAGGTGTCTTCCCCCATAACGCTGAGATCCATAGCCAGTGCCAGCGTCACATCTGAGCGGTATTCCTGACCTTCATTCCCTGGGACCGGATCGCGGGTACCAATCCCGCTGATATAACAATGCGCATTCAACGTTTCAGGTCCAATGCGGTATTGATCGTATAGCTTGCCGACATTGGTCTTATCATTTGCCGCACTGTCACTGACCGGCAACTGTCCTCTCTGACAGCCGAGCAGTTCTTTCTCACGCTGCGCTGGGTCTGAACAGGTTTCTGCCAGCCACTGTTCCACCTTTTTCATGCCAGATTCGGCATTACTGGTGTTATTCCCGGTGCCATCGAAGAAAACGCCGATGCGCAACACATTGAGGGTATAGCCTTTTACCTCGATGACGTAGGCATGTTTGGTAAAGAAACGCGCCTCTCCGGCTTTGCCTTCCTGATGTGCCTCTGGCAGTGGCTGCTCGGGGGCCGTCAGACACAGGTCGCCGGTGGTGACATTTACGTGTTCACGCGCTGTTTTCTCATGCCCGACGAGTTGTGTCGTATAAGCCGGTACGGCACTCTGCCCCTGTTTAAGCATTTCACGTGATTGCGCGGCCTTAAGCCAGGGTTGAGTCTCCAGTTTTACCGCTATCGGGCCGACGGCAAAACCGCGCACCAGCGTAGGCCCGTCTTTAAGCGTGACCGTCTGAGACTTGCCAGTCTCATCGGTCAATGTCGCCTTTAGCCCCTTAAAGGAAACATTGTGTTCATCCCGAATATCAATTTCGATCCAGTTATCATAACGTTCACAAGGAATACAGTGCGGATCTGCGGCCATTAATTCACTCCCATCAATTCAGCGTGCTGCGCCATCCAGTGGCGGATCTGTGCCAGTTCAGAGTCGGTCAACATCAGCGGCGCGCGAATGCTTTCCAGCGGTAGCCCTGCCTGCACGGTCAGGGTGCCCGCCACCACACCATCAAGTACATCGTCCTGAAGCTTGTCGGCATTGGCTTGTCGGAGTACCGGTAAGATCGTGCTGGCCGGGTCCGGATGGCGCTCCATCGTCGTCGTCATGACCTGCCAAAAACGGCGGCGAAGAATATAGGCGTGGCGGTTTTCGTCATACAGCGCAGCAAGATGGCGTGAATGGATAGCAAACCACGGGGCTTTTAATGGCGGATGACTGAGAGGGGCAGCATTACGTGTAAACGCCTGGCCGGCAATCCAGAGCCCGGAACAGGGGCCCAGAATGGCATCTTGCTCGTTTGGCGTCATGGCGAGCAAGATTGGCAGAAAAATACGCGGATCAGCGAAACGAAATATAACGGCTTCGCCTTCCCG